>JAEWWF010000282.1 GCA_023396465.1 Pseudomonadota bacterium | reverse complement strand
GGGGGGCGGGCCGGCGGATCAGTTCAGCGCGATCTCCAGATCGCGGATCAGGTCACCGGCATCCTCCAGTCCCACGGAGAGGCGCAACAGGCCCGGTGTCAGGCCCTGCGCCACCTTTTCCTCGTCGGGCAGCGAGGCATGGGTGGTGGTGGCGGGATGGCAGATCAGGCTCTTGGCATCGCCAAGGTTGTTGCTGATGTCGATGAGCGACAGGCGGTTCAGCAGCCGGAAGGCCGCCTCCTTGCCGCCTTCCACCTCCAGGGCGATGATGGTGCCGCCGCCGCTCATCTGGCGGGCGGCGAGGTCGGCCTGGGGGTGACTGGCCAGCGTCGGGTAGATCACCCGCGCGATGCCGCGGCCGACGCGGCTTTCCAGGAAGGCGGCGATGCGCTCGGCGTTGGCGACGTGACGCTCCACCCGCAGGTCCAGGGTTTCCAGCCCCTTCAGCAGCACCCAGGCGTTGAACGGCGACAGGCAGGGACCGGTGTGGCGCAGGAAGACGCCGATCTTTTCCTCGAACCACGTTTGATCGTTGGTGAGGATGGCGCCGCCGAGACAGCGGCCCTGGCCATCGATGTGCTTGGTGGTGGAATAGACCACCACGTCGGCGCCGAGTACGAAGGGCTTTTGCAGGATGGGCGTGGCGAACACGTTGTCGACGATGACCAGCGCCCCGGCGGCATGGGCCAGCGCGCTCACCGCCGCCAGGTCGACCAGTTCCAGCGTTGGGTTGGAGGGCGTTTCGATGAACACCGCCGTGGCCGGCCGCTCGAAGGCGCGTTGCCAGTCGGCGATGTCGGGGCCGTGGACGAAGTCCACCTCCACGCCCCACTTGGGCAGGATGTCGGCGATGATGGTGCGGCACGACCCGAACAGCGCCCGGCTGGCCACCACCCGGTCGCCGGCCTGCACCGTGCAGGCCAGCGCCGCGAACACCGCCGCCATGCCAGAGGCGGTGGCGCGGCAGAAGCGGGCGCCTTCGATCAGCGCCAGCCGCTCCTCGAACACGTCGATGGTCGGGTTGCGGAAGCGGGAATAGACGAAGCGGTCCTTGTCGCCGTTGAAGCTGGCCTCGGCTTCCTCGGCGCTGTCATAGACGAAGCCGGAGTTGAGGTAGAGCGCCTCCGACGTCTCGGAAAAGCCCGAGCGGTTGACACCGCCCCGCACCTGACGGGTGCGGGCGGACCAGTCGGCGGGGCCGAAGGGGGCGGGGGAATTGGTATCGCGGCTCATGGGAGCGGATCTCCGAAAACAGAAAAGCCCCGACCGGAAAAGCGATGCGGTCAGGGCTTCCGTTCGGATGCCTCGACCTTTTAGCGAATTGTTTTACGTGGCCGCAAGCCGGTCGACCAAATCACCACGCTACCCTTTCCCTAACGGAAACCTCCCGCACGGTCAAGGCCGCCGTGGGCCCGTCGCGAGTCGCCCTTGACGCCGGCGTGCGGGCGCCGTTCAATGGGGCCATGCGACAGAAAACGACCTTCGTCCGTTTCACCCTGACCGCCGGCAGCATCCTCGCAGGCTAGCCGGCCCCGGTCGTGCGCCCGCCGTGGCCCACCGGCCGGGGCCGCCGCACCGTGACTCGCCGTTTCGCACGGCCTTACCGTCGCTCATCCAGTCTCCCGTTCGCTCCGTCTCCGGCGCCCTGGCGCGGGCGGAGCATCGCCGCTTTCATCAGGAGTATGCCATGACCGCCGACGTTTCCGTCGCCCGTCCGCCCTTGTTCGTCACGCCCGAGGACTTCAGGCGCCTCTATACCCTGGCCGAGGACGCCACCCGCCGGATGCCGGCGGTGTCGGGGTATCTGCTCGATGAATTGGAACGCGCCACCCAGGTGCCCGTCGACCAACTGCCGCCCGATGCCGTCACCATGGGCAGCCGGGTGACCTACCGCGACGATGCCACGGGGCGGGAGCGGGCGGTGACGCTGGTGTTTCCGGGCGAGGAGAATGCCGACGCCGCCGCCGTTTCCATTCTCACCCCGGTGGGTGCGGCGCTGTTCGGCATGCGTCCTGGCGCGGTGATCGACTGGCAGACTCCGGCGGGTCAGAACCGCACCCTGACCGTGCTGGCGGTGGAGCCGCCCCGGCGCGGTGGCTGATCCATGGGCCTTGCCAAGGCGGCCCGCTTGACCGCCGGCCGCCGCCGCCCCACATGGCGCGCTTCGGCCGGCGGCGGTCGGTGTTGCCGTGCGGTTCCCCGCGCTGTACCCTGCGCCCCTCTGGACCATGGGGCGCCCGCGGCGCCGATCAGGGAGTGACGGGACGGTGAGGTACGTGAGCACCCGGGGCGAGGCGCCGGCTCTTTCCTTCGATGACGTGCTGCTGGCGGGTTTGGCCCGCGACGGCGGCCTCTACGTGCCCGAACACTGGCCCACCTTCACGGTCGACGAGATCCGCTCCCTGCGCGGGCTGTCCTATGCCGAACTGGCGGTGCGGGTGATGCGCCCCTTCGTCGCCGGTAGCCTGAGCGACGAGGATCTGACGGCGCTGGTCAACCGCGCCTATGCCGGCTTCGACCATATGGCTGTGGCGCCGCTCAAGCAGATCGGCCCGGACGTGTGGCTGATGGAACTGTTCCACGGCCCGACGCTGGCGTTCAAGGATTACGCGCTGCAATTCGTTGGCCATGTGTTCGAGCATGTGCTGAAGAAGCGCGGCAGCCGCATCACCATCGTCGGCGCCACCTCGGGCGACACCGGCTCGGCCGCCATCGAGGCTTGCCGCGACCGCGACACCATCGACATTTTCATCCTGCACCCCAAGGGCCGCACCTCCGACGTGCAGCGCCGCCAGATGACCACCGTGCAGGCGCCGAACGTCCACAATATCGCGCTGGAAGGCACCTTCGACGACTGCCAGGACGCCGTGAAGGCGCTGTTCGCCGATGCCGAGTTCCGCGACGAGGTGCATCTGTCGGCGGTCAACAGCATCAACTGGGCCCGCATCATGGCCCAGGTGGTCTATTACTTCTGGGCCGGCCTCAGCCTCGGCGCCCCCGATCGCGGCGTCGTCTTCGCCGTGCCGACCGGCAACTTCGGCAACGTCTTCGCCGGCTACGTCGCCCGCCGCATGGGCCTGCCGGTGGACAAGCTGGTGGTCGGGTCCAACAGCAACGACATCCTGACCCGTTTCTTCGAGACCGGCGCCATGACCATGGACGGCGTGGTGCCCACCCTCAGCCCGTCCATGGACATCCAGGTGTCGTCCAACTTCGAGCGCCTGCTGTTCGACGCCTACGAGCGCGACGCCCAGGCGGTGCGCAACCTGATGTCCGCCTTCCGCCAGTCCGGCACCTACACGGTGGCGGAGGAGCCCATGGCCGAGATGCTGGGGCTGTTCGAGGGGCTGCGGCTGGATGACGAGGGCACCAAGGCGGTGATCGCCGATGTCCATCGCACCACCGGCGAGGTGCTCGACCCCCATTCGGCCATCGCCGTTGCCGCCGCCCGCAAGGGCGGGCTGCCCGACGGCGTGCCGGTGGTGGCGCTGGCCACCGCCCACCCGGCCAAGTTCCCCGATGCGGTGGAAGCCGCCACCGGCCATCGCCCCGGACTGCCGGCCCGCCTGGCCGACTTGTTCGAGCGCGAGGAACGCTATGACGTGCTGCCCAATGACGTGGCGGCCCTGCGTACCCATATCCGCAAGACCCTTTCCGTTTCGTCGTAACGAGGACCCTGCATGAGCATTTCCGTCACCACCCT
>JAEWWF010000125.1 GCA_023396465.1 Pseudomonadota bacterium | reverse complement strand
CCTGCGCCGTCTGCCGACGATCCTGGGTCACAGGGCGACCCACGGGGCGTTCCCGGGCGCCAACCTTCACCCGGCATCATGAAAACAACGAACCCCGCCAAAATGACGGGGTTCGTCAGCAGTCTGGGGCGGCCATGGCCGCCCTCGTCTGCCTGCGCGCGGCCCTGCTGTTCGCCGCCTCGGTCGGCGAAACGGCCATTCCGCCCGGGGTGGTTTACCAGACCATCGCCAACAAACTTTGGGCCGCCGGACATGCGGTGGACCGCATCGATGAAGGCATCGTCTGGAATTACCGCCTGAGCCGGGGGGCCGTGGCCGCCTGCTGCGGCGCCGCCCTGGCGGTGTCGGGGGTGATCCTTCAGGCCCTGCTGCGCAATCCGCTGGCCGATCCCTACATCCTCGGCATTTCGGCCGGCGCCTCCACCGGCGCGGTGGCCGTCACCATTCTTGGCATCGGCGGCGGCCTTCTGTCGCTGTCCATGGGCGCTTTCGCCGGCGCCCTGGTCGCCTTCGCGCTGATCCTGGCGCTGGCCGCCCGTGTCGGACGCGGCGCGGCGGCCATCATCCTGGCCGGCGTGGCCGGATCGCAGCTGTTCAATGCCCTGACCTCGTTCATCGTCGCCAAGTCGGCCAGCGCCGAGCAATCGCGCGGCATCATGTTCTGGCTGCTCGGCAACCTCAGCGGCGTGCGATGGGACGATGTGACCCTGGCGCTGCCGGTGACCCTGGCCGGTTGCGCCCTCTGCCTATGGCACGCGCGGGCATTGGATGCCTTCGTGTTCGGCGCCGATTCCGCCGCCGCCCTCGGCATCGCCGTGCGCCGCACCTACATCACCCTGGTCGCCGCCGCCGCCCTGATGACGGCGGCGATGGTCAGCATCGTCGGCTCCATCGGCTTCGTCGGGCTGGTCATTCCCCATGCCATGCGGGCCCTTGTCGGGGTCAAGCATGGGGTGCTGCTGCCCGCCTCCGCCCTGGCCGGAGCGGTGTTCCTGGTGGTCGCCGACGTGCTATCGCGCATCGTGGTCAGCGGGCAGGTTCTGCCCATCGGCGTGGTGACGGCGCTGTTCGGCGCGCCCGCCTTCGCGCTCATCCTGTGGCGTCGAAAGGGCATGTCATGAAACTGAGCGCCGCGAACATAAGCTGGGGCGTGGCCGGACGCGCCATCCTCCGCGATGTATCCCTGGACGTGCGCCCCGGCGAGGTGCTGGGACTGCTCGGCCCCAACGGCTCCGGCAAGTCGAGCCTGCTGTCGATCCTGGCCGGCATCCGTCAGCCCGATGCCGGCACCGTCAGCATCGACGGCGTTCCCATCGGCCAGCTTGGCCGGCGGGCCGTCGCCCAGCGGCTCGCCCTGGTCGAGCAGTTCGCCGAGGCCAGCGAGCGCATCAACGCCCGCCAGGCGGTGGAGCTGGGCCGCACGCCCCACCTCAGCGCCCTGCGCCCGTGGTCGGAGCAGGACACCCACATCGTCGATCACGCCCTGACGACGGTGGAGATGGTCGATCTGGCGGAACGGCCGTGGCATGTGATGTCCGGTGGCGAACGCCAGCGCATCCACATTGCCCGCGCCCTGCCCCAAGAACCGCGCGTCCTGCTGCTGGACGAGCCGACCAACCACCTCGACATCCGGCATCAACTGGCGGTGCTGGCGCTGATCCGCCGCCTGCCGGTGACGGTGGTGGCGGCCCTGCACGACCTCAATCTCGCCGCCGGCTTCTGCGATCGCATCGTGCTGATGGCCGATGGACAGGTGGCGGCGGACGGCACCCCCGCCGAGGTGCTGACCGGCGACCGCATCGGGGCGGTGTTCGGCGTCACCGCCGACGTCATCCACGACGAGGCCGGCAGTTACGTCCGCTACCGGCCCTGATCCGGCCGCCTCAGGCCTTCAGCTTGTAGCCGGTCTTGAACATGGCATAGGTCACCGCCAGCAGCACCGCGTTGGTGGCGGCGACCACCGCCAGCCCGGTCAGCGGCATGGCGTCCGGGTGGCCGATGAAGCCATAGCGGAAGCCGTCGATCATGTAGAAGAACGGGTTCAGGTGGGCGAGGAACTGGAGGTTTTCCGGCAGGCGCTCGATGCTGTAGAAGGTGCCGGACAGGAACGACAGCGGCGTGACGATGAAGTTGGTCACCGCCGCGATATGGTCGAACTTGTCCGCCCAGATGCCGCCGATGAGGCCAAGCAGCGACAGCATCAGCGACGCCATCACCCCGTGATAGACGATGTACAGCGCGTCATGCAGGTGCATCTGCACGAAGAACGCCATCGCCGCCGTGGTCGCGATGCCCACCACCACGCCGCGGGTGGTGCCTCCGAGCGCGTAGGCGGCCGTCAGTTCCGCCGCCGACAGGGGCGGCATCAGCACGTCGACGATGTTGCCCTGCACCTTGGAAATGACCATGGATGACGAGGTATTGGCGAAGGCATTCTGCACCATCGCCATGATGATGAGGCCGGGCGCCAGGAACTCGATGAACGACACACCGCCGCTGTCCGGCACCTGCCGGCCGAGCGCCAGGGCGAAGATGGCCAGGAACAGCAACGTCGTCACGATGGGCGAGGCGATGGTCTGCAAATAGACCTTCACGAACCGCCGCACCTCCTTCAGGTACAGCTCCCAGGCGCCGCGCCAGTTGACGCGGCCCATGCGGCGCGGGCTGGGCGGGAAGGTGGTGGGAATCACGGCAAGGGCTCCTGACTGGTCTGGCTGCTGACGCGGCGGCGCGAGCCCGATAACATAGGCGGCATGACGGAGAAAATCACCCCACCCGCCGCGACCGACGCCACCGCCGGCCGCCGCCGCAAGCGACCACGCAAGGTGACGGCGGAGTATCTGGACAATGCCGCCCTCCATTACCTGGAGCGGTTCGCCACCAGCGCCGCCAACCTGCGCCGGGTGCTGCTGCGCAAGGTGGAGCTGTCGGCCCGCGAGCACGGCACCGACCGCGACGAGGGCGCCGCGTTGGTCGAGGCCCTGGTGGCACGCTATCAGGCCGCCGGGCTGCTCGACGATGCCGCCTATGCCGCCGGCCGTGCCCGCAGCCTGCACCGCCAGGGCGGCAGTACCCGCGCCATCCGGGCCCGGCTCGCCGCCAAGGGGGTGGAGGCCGCCGTGGTCGAGGAGGCGGTGGAGTATCTCGCCGCCGACACCGACGGCAACCCCGACCTCGCCGCCGCCATCGCCTTTGCCCGCCGACGCGGCTTCGGCCCCTTCCGCCGCCCCGCCCTCGGCCGACGCGCCGCCGCCGACCCGGCCGAACGACGCCTGAAGGAACTGGCGGCCATGGCGCGGGCCGGGTTCCCGTTCGACATCGCCGCCCGCGTGCTTGACGCCGCCGACCGCGATGCCCTCGACGCCCTCTTGACCGGCGCCTGATCCCCCACCGTCACCGTACCTTCACTGGACGCCGCCACCGCCGCGCCCGATAGCTTCCGCACCGCTTCATCAGCACAGCGAGGGCTTATCCGGTGCGCATCGCCATCGTCACCGACGCCTGGTACCCGCAGCGCAACGGCGTGGTGCGCGTGCTCGGTTCCCTGCACGACCGCCTGACGGCGCGCGGGCATGAGGTGCTGGTCATCAGCCCCGACCAGTTCGTCACCGTGCCGCTGCCGACCTACAACGAGATCCGCCTCGCCCTATTTGCCCGCCGCCGGGTCGCCCGGTTGCTGGAAGACTTCGCGCCGGAGGCCATCCACATCCCCACCGAGGGACCGCTCGGCCAGGTGGCGCGGGCGTGGTGCCTGAAGCGCGGAGCGCCCTTCACCACCGCCTATCACACCAAGTTCCCCGAATACGTCCACGCCCGCACCCGCATGCCGTTGCCCATGCTGCGGGCCTGGATCCGCCGCTTCCACGCGCCGTCGCGGGCGGTGCTGGCGCCCTCCCCCTCCGTCTTCCGCGAGTTGCGGGCGGACGGCTACGGCAACGTGGTGGAATGGAGCCACGGGGTGGACGTCGACACCTTCCGCCCCGGCCCCAAGACCGCTTTTCCCGATCTGCCGCGGCCGCTGTTCCTGTATGTCGGGCGGGTGACGGTGGACAAGAACCTGCCCGCCTTCCTGTCCCTCGACCTGCCGGGCAGCAAGGTGGTGGTGGGCGACGGGCCGAGCCGAAGCGACTATAGGAAACGCTTCCCCGATGCCCGGTTCCACATCGCCAACGGCGATGCCGAACTGGCCGCCTGCTACAACGCCGCCGATGCCTTCGTTTTCCCCAGCCGCACCGATACCTTCGGTCTGGTGATGCTGGAGGCGCTGGCCTGCGGCGTGCCGGTCGCCGCCTTCCCCGTCACCGGCCCGACCGACGTGCTGGGCCAGAGCGGCGCGGGCGTGCTGTCCGACGATCTGCGGGCCGCCGCCCTGGCGGCGCTGGACATCCCGCCGGACCGCTGCCGCGCCCACGCCTGCGGCTTCTCGTGGGACAAGGTGACCGATCAGTTCCTCGGCTTCCTCGCCCCCATCCCGCGCCGGCACCTGGATCGCGCCGCCGTTTGATCGACGCAGGCTTTCAAAAACCGCCGTACTTCCAATTGGAGTGCCGGCGGCGGCCTGCGTATGGTTGCCCCACGACCAGGACGAACCGCCGCCGCTTCCCCCTCCGGCACCGGCCCCGTCCCGGACCAAGGGAACCGATTGAACGTCCCTTTCCCGGCTGTCCGCCCGCCGAGCCCGGTTCCCCCGCCGGGCTCTCCCCCCGGCCGACGGCAGCCGGCCACGGCCGGGGGCGGCGGACAGCCGCCGCTCCCTCTGCGATCCCCTCCTCCAGGAGAGGCGAACCGCCGTCCCCGCGCCGTCAACCCGCGGATGATATACCCCGTCACCAGACCCGCCGCCGAACGGCTTGACAGCCCTCGCCGCGACATCGACCATGCCCGCATTACTGGCGAAGGCATGTTGTTTAACGCGCGTTACAGGATGCCCCTGCCCAGATCACACTCACGCGGGTGCCGGATATGCAGTGGTACATACGGGTTTTGAAGAACTATGCCCAATTCAATGGCCGCGCGTTGCGGTCGGAATATTGGTTCTTCATTCTGTTCAGCGTGATCGCGTCGATCCTCCTCGGGTTCATCGACGGCTTCACGGGGTTGTACAACGAGACCATCGAGATGGGGCTGCTGAGTGGTCTCTACACCTTGGCGGTGTTCATCCCCAGTCTGGCGGTCAGCGTCCGCCGCCTGCACGATGTCGACAAGAGCGGCTGGTGGCTGCTCATCCTTCTAATCCCCCTGCTGGGTGCCCTGGTGCTGCTCTACTTCATGGTCATCAAGGGCAGCGAAGGGGACAACCGCTTCGGTCCTCCCGCCCCCACGGTACCCTGATCGCGTCCGCGTCAGGGGTCAGCGCGGGTCGCGCAGGCCGCCGGCGCGGACGATGAAGTCGATCACCTCGGCCACGCCCTTGCCGTCCTTCACCTGGGCGAACAGGAACGGCCGGGTGCCGCGCATCTTCTTGGCGTCGCGGTCCATCACCTCCAGCGAGGCGCCGACCATGGGCGCGAGGTCGATCTTGTTGATGATCAGCAGGTCGGACCGGGTGATGCCCGGCCCGCCCTTGCGCGGGATCTTGTCGCCGGCCGACACGTCGATGACGTAGAGCGTGATGTCCGCCAGTTCCGGCGAGAAGGTGGCCGACAGGTTATCGCCGCCGCTTTCGACGAAGATCACCTCCAGGTCGGGGAACTTGCGGTGCATCTCCGCCACCGCCGCCAGGTTGATGGAGGCGTCCTCGCGGATGGCGGTGTGCGGGCAGCCGCCCGTCTCCACCCCGGCGATGCGCTCCGGCGGCAGGGCGCCCGAGCGGGTGAGGAACTCGGCGTCCTCGCGGGTGTAGATGTCGTTGGTGATGGCGGCGATGCGCCAGGTGTCGCGCATGGCCTTGCACAAGGCATCAAGCAGCGCCGTCTTGCCGGAGCCCACCGGGCCGCCGATGCCGACGCGAAGCGGGGAAGAAGCGGAAGCGGTCATGAGCGGAACAGCCTCGTGTACTGGGTTTCGTGGAACATGCTGAACAGGTCGACCATGGGCGCGGCGGCGCCGAAATCCTCCGCCGGGCGGGCGAGCGCGGCACCGGCCGCCTCGACCACCGCC
>JAEWWF010000052.1 GCA_023396465.1 Pseudomonadota bacterium | reverse complement strand
GCGGTGACGGCGAACCAGTCGGCGAGGCCGCCGACCAACGCCGCCTCGGTCCCCGCCTGCAACAGACCCATGGCGTATGTGCCCTGGCCGGGCAGGGCGTGGCTGCCGACGAAGATGCCGCCCATGGCCACCAACAGTCCGGTCGCGCCCATGCGATAGCGCCGCAAGGCCCGACGCTGGGCGTCGATCTCGGTGGAGTCGGCGGCGGGCACGGTGGGCGCCGGCTGCGGCTGGTCGGTCATGGCGGCCTTTCCTCGCGGTCCTGCTCCCTCTGATGGCTACCATCAACGGCTGACCGCCGCCACCGGAGCCTTCGCTCCGCCGCTTCTGCCGTCTCGGCAACCGTCGCGGGGTTCGACCTCCGTCGCACATTCCTACAGTTGAAGAGCACAGGCTATAATCCTCCAAGAGGTTTGACGTGGCGCACGCAAGGGCGTAGAGGGTGGTATAGGAGACTGTTTTCCGAAGGACCGGCCCTGGTATGATTGACACTGGTATGACCCCCGAACGGGCGCAGGCCATCGCGCGCGATGTTCTGGCCGAAATCACCGGCCGACGCTCGGGTGACGGCGACAGTGCGGCCGCCGCCGAGCAGGTCCTGCACGACCGCTTCCCCGACCTGAGCGAGTACGACCGCACGGCAGTGCTGTTTCGTATCAGCCGCATGCTCTCGACTCGCGCCACCTCCGCGGCGCGCGGCGGCATCGGGCGGGGCGCGGCGGCGGTACCCGCCTTGCCGCAAGGCGACAGCATGGTTGGGGAGGCGATTGCCAACCGTCGCGAGGCACGCGGCCTCAGCCTGGAGGAACTGGCGACGCAGGTCGGCGTGGCGCCGGCCCGGCTGCGCAACTTCGAATTGGGGCACCGGCGCGTTCCGGTCGCCATTCTGGCGCGTATCGCCCAGGTGCTGCGGGTGGACCTCGGCTGGTTCAGTGGCGAAGGCGCCGCCCAGGCCATCGCGGCCACCGCCGATACTGGTGACGCGGTGACGGTCGGCGGTGCCGATGCCGCCGCCGTGTCCCAGGCCGCCGAGGCGGACGAGGGGGGGATTGAGGATCGCCGTGGCTCCGAGCTTGGCCGTGACGATCTCTACGATCTTTACATGCAACTGACTCCGGCCATGCGGAAGCTGGTGGCGGGGATCATGCGTGAGATGGTGGCCGATCGCCCCCATCGCACCGACGAAAATGCCGCCGTTCTGCGGCAATCCGCCTGATCGACGTGGGAGACCCGGTGATGACCGCCGAACGCAAGGCGCTCAAGCATTGGATCAAGGCGCTGCTGCGCCAGCAGATGGACATGACCACCGCCCGCGCGGCGGAGAAAGACCTGTCCATCGAGGAATTCCTGTCCCGCACCTATCGCACCACGCTGGGTGAACTGCGCGCCGAGCAGGTCATTGACGACCTGCTCGGGCAGCATCCCGACCTGGAAAGCGTCTACCGCGAGCTTTACGACGAGGCGGCGGAGGAATTGCGCGAGGAACGGGCCGTAACGGCCGAGGTCCGGACCTGACCTGACCTGACCATGGCCCCGTGGTGTCAGTGCTGACCGTCCCGACCTGCGGCGAGGGTGAGCGCCTGACGCAGCACGTCCATGTCGCCGATGTGATTGGCGAGCAGCAGCACCAGGCGGCAGTTGACGTCGCGGCTCTGTTCGTCGGTCAGGCCACGGTGGGTGTCGATCAGCGCTTCATAGAAGTCGTCCGGCTGCGGCAGGTTGCAGTCGGTGATGAGGCTGGCGCTGTGGCGGGCTGGCGGCGCATCGGTCTTCATGAACATCTCCCGTCCTCCCCGGATCACAGGCGGCCGCAGGCGGTATCGAGCGCGATGCGCACCAGCCGGGGGTCGACGTCGCGGAAGCGTGCCGCCACATACTGGTCCGGCCGGATGAGGTAGAGGGTGCCGGGGCGGCCGTCGTAGCGCTGGGTCAGTACGCCGGAGGGATCGGCGCAGCCGCCGGCCCCCACCGCCAGCACGCTCACCGGCACGGCATCCTGCTCGAAGGCCCGCAGGGTGGCGGGGACGCCGCCGTCGGGACTGAAGTAGAGCAGGGTGAAGCAGCCGCCCAGGTGGTTCAGCAGCCAGTCCTCGCGGCCGTCGACGGTCAGCGGCGCATCGGCGGCCGGGCAGCCCGGCGCCATGGCGCCCTGGAAAGCATCGCGGTCGGGGCTGTTGAGCGGGCTGCCGGCATAGGGCGTGGGCAGCGACAGGCGGCCCGAGTTCACCAGCCGGCGGGCGAAGCCGTGATGCTCCGCCAGGTCCAGGGCGGCATCGCGGAAGGCGCGGCTGATGGGGCTTTTCGGGGTGATGAAGTCGGTGGAGCGGGTGGAGTTGCGGATGTTGTCGTCGGCGGCCGGCACCCGCTCGGCGTCGTAGCTGTCGAGCAGGCGGTCCGGCGCCGTGCCGGCCAGCACCAGGGCCAGCTTCCATGCCAGGTTGTCGATGTCCTGCACGCCGGAGTTGGCGCCGCGCGCCCCGAAGGGGCTGACCTGATGCGCCGCATCGCCGGCAAACAACAACCGGCCGTGGCGGAACCGCTCCATGCGGCGGCAGGCGAACTGGTAGACGCTCACCCATTCCAGGTCGAACTCGGTATCCTCCCCCAGCATGGCCTTCAGGCGCGGGATGACCTTTTCGGGCTTCTTCTCTTCCTCGGGGTCGGCGTCCCAGCCCAACTGGAAGTCGATGCGCCACACGTCGTCGGCCTGCTTGTGCAGCAGCACGCTCTGGCCGCGATGGAAGGGCGGGTCGAACCAGAACCAGCGTTCGGTGGGGAAGCCCGCCTTCATCACCACGTCGGCGATCAGGAA
>JAEWWF010000264.1 GCA_023396465.1 Pseudomonadota bacterium | reverse complement strand
GGGGAGGTGGACGGGGCGAGGATCTGGCGGCGCATGGGCCGGGTATGGTCCAGCGCGGTGATCCAGCGGTCGCGCAGGTCGGCGCCGACAACACCACCGGCGGCCCGGGTTTCGTCGATGTGGGCCTGGACGCGGCCAATGAAGCTGTCGAGAACGGCGACCTTCAGCGTTTTCATCTCGTCGCGCACGGCGGTGACCGCGTCCTTGACCTGGACGGCATCGTCGGCGGCGAGCAGGGTGACGGTGTTGACGTAGAACGTGATGGACGACTCGAGGGTCTTTTCGTGTTCGTCGATCCGGCGCTCCAACTCGGCCATCTGGCTGGCGAAGGCCGCCAGTTGCTCCGCCGGCCCGGTCTTCATCTGCTTGTGATAGTTCTGGGCGTTCATGAGGTTGGACCCCATCGACGAGATGCTGAAGCCAACCAGCGCCAACGAGCGGATGCGCTCGCGGCGGACGTCGCGGTCACGTTCGTTGAGGCGGGTGTTGGAACTGTCGAGGCTGCGCTGGATGTCGTCGAGCCGCTGGGCGAAGGCGGCGGCCTCCATCTTGCCGGCGTTCACCTGGGCGCGCAGGTCGGCAAGTTGGGTGGCCGCCACCGCCCGGCCGGCGTCGTTGGCGAGGGAGATGGTGTCGAGGGCGTCCGCCAGGGCGTCCATCAGGGCTTGGTTCTGCAAGCCGGTCTGCCACGGCTGTTGGCCGCTGGCGCCGCCGACCACCACCGGCAAGGCCAGCACCGGGCGGAAGCCGGTGGTTTCCGATCGCGCCTCGCCGTCCAGGTGGAAGAAGGGCACCTCGCGGCGGTGAGCGACGCCGAGGCTGCGCAAGGGCGTCATCGTGTGGCCGCCCTTCACCATGTAGCCCCCGACCTGACCGTGCAGGCTGTCCGGCCGCGCCATGCGGAACATGTCGAAGACGATCTCGTCGACGTTGCCGACGGTGTCGTACAGGCCGGCGATATTGGGCAGGCGGGTGGCGACCGCCTCGAACGGTCGCGCCCGGCGGCGGCCGCCACTGTCGATGGCGGCGATTTCCTCCAGCGTCGGAAGCCGGGTGCCCGCGTTGCTGGCGACCCGATAGACGGCGGCGGATTGATCCTGGTCCTGGACGATGGCGCCGCGGGCGGCGAACTCCCACTCCGCCTCGGTCGGCAGGCGCAGAAAGGCCGGCGACCCCTGTTCCCATGGCACCAATGGCGGCTGCCCGGCGGCGATGCGGGCACGATCGAGGGCCATCAGCCAGCCGGTCCACTGTCGGATGAACTGCACGGCATCGAACCACGAAACATTGGATGCCGGATAAAGGCGGCGGTCGTTCAGCGCGGCGACGGCGGCATCATGCGCCTTGCATGCATCCGTGTCGTGGCGCAGCGCCGGTTCGGTGGCGAACAGACCGGCCGCCATCAGATCGTAGTGATGGGCGAGCACCTCGTACTTGCCGATGTAGTACGCGCGGCCGCGCAATTTGGTGAGGGACTCGCGTTCCACATGCTGACGATCGCCATCGGCCGGCAGGATGAAGCCCGCCGCCAGGGGCTCCTGTCGCGGTCGGTTGAACAGGCGGTCGGCGACGGCGGCACCGTCGCCGGAGGTGGCGCCGAGGCTGATCTGGGCATGATCGAGCAGGGTTTCCGCCGGCACGATGATGCGGCGGAACACCGCCTGACGGCCGCAGGGCAGCGGGATGGTCAGCTCTTCCGGCAGGCTCTGCGGGTCGGCGATGGCTGGGCAGTCCGTCTTGCCGGCCTTCTCGGCGGCTTTCCAGGCGGCCGGGTCGTCCAACCGGCACCAGTCGGCGGCGATGTCCCCGCTTGCCGCCGTCGCGGCCAGGGGCGCCCATAGCCAGGCAAGACCGAGGGCGGCGACGGCCACGGCGCGGCGAATGGGGATGATGGTCGGATTATTCACTTCGCAGACCCTCCGCGGGCAGAAGCCGGCCGGCGCGCAACCCGGCGGCGATGGAGGTGATGGCGGCAAGGCCAAGGGTGGCGGTGATCGCGGTGACGGCATGCCAGGGCTCGATGGCACAGACCACCAGGCCAGGGCGCAGGGAGCCCGAGAACAGCGCGTTGACCACCGGCGCCACGGCGGCATAGACGGCCAGCCCCGCCAGGCTGCCGAGCACCGCCGTCGCAAGGGCCTGCACGACGGGAAAGACCGCCACCTGGGCGCTGCTGACGCCAAGCATTTTCAGGACGCTCAGGTCGCGTTGCTTGCGGGCCACGGTGGCGACCAGATTGAGCATCATCGACACGCCATAGCCGCCTGCCGCCAGGGTCGAGATGATGGTGAACAGCACCACCAGGGCGCGGTTGAGGCCGGTGACCATGGCGATGCGGTCGGCCGCCGTGTCCACCCGCACGCCCAGGGCCTCCAGATGATCGCGCAGCGGCGCCACGTCGTGGATGGTGGCGGCGTAGAGGCGGAAACTGGCGTAGATGCGGTTGCCCTTGGGGCGCTCGGCGGCGCCGCCCCAGCCGCGGGTGGGGATGGCGAAGCCCTCGCGGTAGTCCTCGCTGTCCTCCAGGAAGGACAGCGGGATCAGCAACAGGTCGCGCTGTTCCAGATGCGGCGGCAGGATGCCGATGATCCGCAAGGCCACGGCTTCGCTCTGGCGTTCGCCCGCCACCACCCGGCCCAGCCGTCCGTCGGCGTGGTCACCGAGACCGAGGCGAAGGCGCTCCGCCAGCGGCGCCGAGGCGACCACCTCCACCACCGTTCCCTGATCGCGCGGCGCCGGGCCGTTCCACAGCGGGTCTCCGGCCGCCGTCGGGCGCATCTCGGCATCCAGGGGCGGTGCCTGGCGGGCGGCGGGATTGGCGACCCGCAGGGTGGCCGACAGGAAGCGGGTGGTCGGCAGCAGGAACGACACGCCCTCCCGCGTCGCCAGGGCGTCGAGGAAGGCGGCATCATACGCCCCCTGGCCGATCGGCTGGATGTGGCGCGACAGCGGATCCACCTGCAAATCATGCAGAAGGGATGAAATGATGCCGTGCTTCAGGCCGAACAGCACCAGCAGCGGCGCCAGAACCGCCGTCAGGCCGCAGATGGCGACCAGCGACAGGCGGCCTTCGTGCCAGTAATCGGCGAGGGCGATGCGGCCGACCTGGAGATAAGGGCCCATCATCCGTCCCGCCGGACGGTGGCGAGGGTGGAGCCGTCGGGCTGCGGGCGCACCTCGTGACGCAGGCATCGCAGCCCGAAGCGGGCGACCCGTTCCTCTTCGTGGGACACGACGATGAGGGCGGCGTCCACCGCCCCCGCCAGGGTGACGAACAGCTCCATGATCCGGTCCGAATTATGGGGATCGAGGGCGGCCGTCGGCTCGTCGGCGCAGATCACCGCCGGCCGATGCGCCAGGGCGCGGGCGATGGCCACCCGTTGACGCTCGCCCACCGACAGCGCGGCCGGACGTTTGGCGGCGTGGCGGGCGAGGCCGAGGTGGTCGAGCAGGCGGTCGGTGGTGCCGTCGCGGGGCAGTCCGAGCAGACGGCGCGGCAGTGCCACGTTATCGCGCACACTCAGGGCGGGCAGCAGGCCGCCGACCTGGGGGACATAGCCGATGTGGCGGCGGCGCAGCCGGGCCATGGCGGCGCTGTCGCCGCTCCCAAGCACCGGCGCGAGGTCGGCGCCGCCGGCGGGGCCGAAGCGGAATCTGGTCACCGCCTCCGGCCGCGCCATGAAGGCGAGCACGTCGAGCAGGGAGGTTTTGCCGCTGCCGCTCGGCCCGACCAGGGCCACCCGCTCGCCCTGGCCGATGGTCAGGCGGCGAATGCCGAGCACGAAACTGCCGTGTCCTTCTCCCCGACGCACCACGAGGTCGGCGATGTCGAAGGCGGGGCGGCCCTCGGCCGTCGTGGCCGGGCGGCCCTCGGCCGTCATGGCGGGGCGCCCCTCTGCCGTCACGGCAGATACCGCAGGGGAACGGGATAGACCGCCAGACCGGGATCGCCGGCCCCCAGGTCGATCCAGTTGTCGGTGTCCTGATAGGCGCGGGCGTAGAGGGCGAGCTTGTCCTCCAGATCGAGGATGAACTCCTGTTGTCCGGTCAGGCCCCAATCCAGCCAGGTCTGCCGGGTCATCCGCAGCACCTTGGAATGATAGGGCAGGGCTTCCAGGTAGTCCGGCAGAAGACCGCTCTCGGCCAGGTTCTCGAACTCACCGGCGGCGCCGCTCCGGTTGGGGTCGTGTTCCATGGTGGCCGACAGGCTTTGCAGCAGGTCGAAGAAGCCGGTGGGGTTGAGTTCCGCCGCCTTGGCCCGCGCCACGATCTTGTCGAGCGCCTGGGCCAGCCCGTTCAACTGGGTGCGGTTGAGGAAGACGCTGACGTCCAGGGCGTCGAACACCGGGGTGTCGAGGTCGCAGTCGGCCGCCCAGGCGCGGTAGAAGCTCGGCGCCTGGGTGCCGGCGCGGCGGCCGAGGTATTCGAGCTGGGCGCGGAACACCTCGTTGACCAGCATGGCGCCGAGTTCGGTTTCGGGCGGCGGCGCGGCATCGTCCGCCTGCTGGGGCTCCTGCTGGGGGGGAGGGGCTCCGTCCGGCGGGGGGGCGAGGTCGGGGCGCCGTACCATGCGGTTGTTGGCGGCGCCGCTGACGGCGCTTTCCACCTGCCGGGCGAAGTCGTCGACGAAGCGGCCGAATTCCGGCAGGGTGCCCGACTCGATACCGACGTATTTGTCGACATTGGCGTCGCCGGTGCGGGAGATGGCGCGCATCTGCCGTTCCGCCGTCGCCACGTTGTTGGCGCGGGCCGCTTCCTCCGTCCGCAGATGGATGGGGAAGATGGTGATGCCCTTGCGGGTGGCCTCGGCGATGACGTTCTCGCCGCCGAAATTGCGGACCGCGCTATGGGGATCGCTGCTTGGGCGCATGCCGGCATCGCTCATCAGCACGATGACGCGGGCGGCGAAGGGGTCCCAGTTCAGGCTGGTGATGGCGGTGTGGAGGCCGGCATAGGCATCCTCGCTCCAACCCTGGGTGGGCACCTTGGCCGGCGTCACGGTCTGCATGTTGCGCAGCAGGGTGCTGGGCGGCGTCTCCGGCGACAGATCCTGGTAAACGCGGGTGACGTACTCAATGCCGGGATTGTAGTCGACATAATCGCGGTATCCGACGATGCCGAACGCCACCTTGTCCAGATTTCCGGCCGCCTCGATGCGGTCGTAGATGCCCTTCACCGTTTCCCGCGTGCGTTCGATGTAAGGGCCCATGGACTGGGTGGTGTCGATGACGAACACGATGCCGGTGCGGAACTCCGACAGGTCCGGCTGGGCTGGCAGGTCCGGTCCCGCGCCGTCGCCGTCCGCCGCACCACCGGCCGCCGCCGCGCCGTCACCCGCGGGCGACGGCTGACTGGCATTGAGGCCGCCGACCTGGACCAAGGTGGTCAGGTCGCCGCTGTCGAACTCGCCGAATTCGTAATCGAGGATCGGCATCAGGTAGGGCTGACCGGCCTGATCGACCACCGCTGGCGGCTCCATCGCCACCACCCCGCCCGTGCCGCCTCCGGCGGCGCGGAGGGTGGCGGCGCGGGCAGCGGGATCTGCCGACTCCACCACCTCCCGCAGGGGCGCCTTGTCGTCGAAGAACAACACCCGCTCGCGCTGGCCTCGCGGGGCGTATTGCATGACCAGCATGCTCTTCCATTCTTCCGTCTTGGTCTTCGGCATCCATCCGATGCCGCCGCCTTCCGGCTGGCGGCCCACTTCAAGCCAGGTTTCCCCGTCTATCAGCTTCTCGCCGTAGATATAGAAGATGGAGAAGGTGGGCACCTGCTGTTCGACCACCTCGGCGCCGTGGCTGGGTTGCGCCTGGATCTTGCTGTCGGGGAGACTGAGCACGCGGCGGTGAAAGCCGGCGGCGCCGTCCTGGGTGAGCGCCTGTTGGGCGGCCGAGGTCGAGCCATCGGCGGCCATCACCAGCAGGGCGGCGGACAAGGCGGCGACGGCGGCGAGGCCCCGGCCGGCGAGTACATTCGGCAGGATGCGCATCAGCGGGCCTCCGTCTCAAGCTGGATCAGGCGCAGCAACTGGGCGGCATCGCCATGGCCGGCCCGGGCCTGCTCCTCGGCCCAGGCGCCAAGGGCGGTGATCGCCGTCTCGGCGTCGGCGGACCCGCCCTGGCGGGCACGACGATAGAAGTTATAGGCGAAGTCCGCCCGCTTGTTGGCGGCGTCGCCGACATCGCTGGTCGGGTCGTAGATGCGGGCCAGGTCCAGCAAGGCCGGTGCGTGGCCGCCGTCGGCGGCGCGGCGGTAGAGGATGATGGCGACGCCGACCTCGCCTTCGGCAAGGAAGGCGGCTGCCTCGGTGGCGATGGCCGCCGGGTCCGAGGTGGTGGCGAGGAACTGCTGCGCCCGGTCGGTCGCCGACAGGGTCGGCGCCTGTGTCGATGGCGCGGCGGCGGGGGCAGGGGCGGGCGTCGGCTCGGCATCGGCGGTGGCGAAGGGGCCGATGCCTTGCTGATACGCCCACCAGCCGCCAGCGGCGAGCAGCACCAGAAGGCTGGCGACGCCAGCGATGATCGCGACGATGCGCGTCTTGGGCCCCTTGGTCCCCTCGGACGCAAGGGGCGCGCCCGAGGCGGGCATTTCGGTTCCCGCCCCTTGTCGTTGAGCCGTCGTTTTCTTGTCCGTGACGCCCTTCGTTTCCGTGATCGTTGTCGCTTCCGATCCGGCGCCATCCGTCGTGGGGGTGGTGCTGCCCCCAAGCACGCCGGGGGTTGTCGTGCGGGTGGAGGTGATGGTCACCGGCTGGCGCACCGGCGGCGGATCGCCGGCGGTGGGGCGGTAAGGCGCCGCTTTCCACGGCGCGGCCTTGCCACCGACAGAGGCGCCATGGCTGACCAGCTCGAAGGTGTAGTTGCCGGCCCGCATGTGCTGGACGATGTCGGGGCCAAGCAGCAGCGACAGGCCGCCGTCGTCCAATTCCTCGGCGGCGGTGGGATGTACCTCGGCCACGCCGGTCTGAAAGCCGTCGGGGGTGAGGTGGCGGCCGCCTTGGACGATGCGCAGGGCCAGCGCCTCGTGTGGCAGGTCGGTGCCGGCGATCACCATGCGGGCCCACCCGCGCCCTTTGGCGCGGTCGTCGCTGATCGTGATGGAGCGGATCATGGCGTGCTGTCTTTCAGGTTAGGCCGGAACGCCGGCCCGCAGCCGGTCGAGGATGGCACCGAGCGCCGCGTTTTCGGCGACATTGCCGGAGAACCCGGCCTGATACTCGGCATTGCCCAGGATGTGATGCTGCAAACCCCACAGCCAGCCCAGGAAATAGGTCTTTTCATAGGGTTCGACGGCTTCCTTCAGGGCCGGCAGGTCGCCGGCGGTCGGTATTGGCGGGAAGACCTGCCGTTGGGCGCCGGTGATGTCGGTCACGGTGCTGCCTTCCGGGCGCTGGATGCCGCCCAGGCCCAGGAAGGCGAGGTGGTCGTTGAACAGCGCGCAGGCCGGCGATACCTGGCGCCACACCCAGGCCTCGCGGCGGCCGGTCTTTTGCTGCTGGCCGGCCCGGACGGCCTCCACCATGCGGTGGAAGACGCCGGTGCGGCGGGCGGTGACCCGCAGTTCATCGGCCAGCCGTTGGGTCAACTCGGGGTCGAGGTGCATGTAGGCGGCCAATGCCTCGTCCCGGGCGATGTCCGCCACCCGCGCCGACCACGCCTGTTCCAGATCGGCGACGAACTTTTCCGCCAGATCCTGCGCGGCGCGGGAGGGGGACGGGGCGTTCGGAGCGGCTTCGGGCGCGGCGGCCGGCGGC
This sequence comes from Pseudomonadota bacterium, assembly GCA_023396465.1. Lineage (GTDB taxonomy): Bacteria > Pseudomonadota > Alphaproteobacteria > Rhodospirillales > Rhodospirillaceae > Caenispirillum. Next base: position 19,580 of record JAEWWF010000264.1, on the reverse strand, counting down.
GCTTCCGGCTCCAGGCCCAACTCGGCGAGCAGATCGTCGCTGGCCTTGGCATAGGTGACGGGGCCCGCGGTCTCCGATGTCGCCGCCGCCCCGACGGAGGTCGCCGCCGCCGCCCGCTCGGAGGCGGCGAACAGGGTGAAGGCGTCCTTTTCGTCCTGGCGGATGGCATACAGGAACTCGCCAAGCTTCTGATGGTGGAAGGTCCGCGCCAGCATGCGGGTGACGCTCTCCGCCAGGGTCTTCTTCTCCCGGCGCAAGGTCTCCACGTCGCCGCTGATGTGGTACGGCGACAGGTCTCCATGCAGCCGGGTGCTCAGGCGCTCCAGCCGGCCGGCGGTCTGCCGGCGCTTGGTGTCGGGGCGACAGACCCGCCCCAGGCTGTCCGCCACGCGGCCGACACCGCCGTCGTTGAGGCTCATGCCGGCGCTCCAGGCGGTGGCCGGGTCGCCGACGTAGGTCTGCACCGTCGGGTTGTTCAGATAGGCTTGGCGCAGGGTCTCGACGAAGCTGAGTTTGTCGGCCCGCACCCCCGTTTCCGTCATGCTGGAGCCGTTTTCGTAGTCGAACAGGGCGTCCTGGCGGAAGTTGGGATTGCGCACCCAATAGAGGTTGTTGAACGGCTGGCCGGGTGTCCATTCCTTCACCCATCGGGTGCGGTGGGCATGGCCGCCGAAGGGATCCAGCAACGATGCCTGCAACCGGGTTTCCCAGCGTCCGCCATCGGTTCCCTTGCCGGCCCCCTGCTCGAAGGCGGTGTCGAACTTGGTCAGGATGAAGAAAAGGGCGGTTTCCGCCTGCGCCCGGTCGGCCGGAGTGGTGCCGTGGGTGGCCTCGATCCAGGTCTCGATCATGCCGGCCAGTTCGGGCACGTCCTGGTTGGAGGGGCCGACGCAGAGCAACATGCTGGTCAGTTCCTGTTCGTCGCAATAGCGATCGAACAGGTAAGCGACCTTGCCGCGCAGGATGTTTTCGGTGCGGGTGGTGGTCTGGGTCAGGGTGCCGCGCGGGTGTGGCTTGCGGGTGCGGGCGCCGGGGAAGTCGAGCAGATCGGTGTGATCGAAGAACGGATAGGGCCTGTCCTTCATGACGATGATCATCTCGGCGATCAGGGCGGTCACCTCGGCGCGGGGCAATTGCAGCGGCTGGCCTCCCGCCGCCAGGATGCTGACGGTGTCGGTGCTGTCCTCGCCGATGCCGTTGAGGGTGGAGACGTTGATGATCGACTGGCCGCTCCGTCGCCAGTCCCCGTCGCTGATCTCCACCAGCGCCGCCGGCTCGCAGAAGGCGTCCTGCGGATGGCCGAGGACGGTGAGGGCGTTGAGCAGGCGGCGGTAAATGTCGGTGTAAACCGCCTCCTCCTCCCACAGCACGCTGAACAGGGCGACACGGTGCTCCGGCGACAGCCGGGGGGCGAGGGCGGCGGCGTCGTTCCAGAAGCCGCACTTCTTCAGGGCCCGCATGCGCGCCGTCTTCAGCAGCCGGCCGCAGCAATAGTCCTCCAGGTCGTAAACCTCCTCCACCGTCATGTGACCGCGCGGCGCGGCGACGTCGCGCAGACGGTCGAGCATGGCGAAGGCGGCGGCGGTATGGCGGGCCTCGTCGTCATCGTCGCCGTGGATGACATCGAAGGTGAAGGAATTGGCGAGGATCTTGACGACGTCGGTCTCGCTCAACAGACCGACCCGCACCGGGTGGCCGGGTGGCAGGGAGGCCGGCCGGTCGGTGGTGAAGCGGGTCACCAGGCCGGTTGATTCCTTGCCGCCTTCCGGGTTGATCTCGGCGATGAAGTCCACCTCGGTGGTGCCGAACAGCGCCATCAGCCGCTGCCCGTCCTTTCGGGCCAGGGCGGAAATCAGGTAGGACTTGCCCGCCTGGCTGGCGCCGAACACACCGGCGCACATCTTGCGGCCGGCCGCCTTGCGCAGCTTGCCGGCCTCGACGATCTTCTTGCGCAGATCCTTGATGAGTTGGCCGTTGTCCCGCACCGTGCGGTTCTCCGCCCCCTCTACCCAGCGGAGGGCGTCGTGGGCGGCATCGGCGACGGTGGCGCAGGCGGCGGACAGCTTCTCGTCGGTCTCGAACATCGGAATTTCCTTCACCTTAACAGGCACTCCGTCGGATCAGCGCAGGTCGAGCAGGCCGGTGTCGAGCCAATGGGAATCATCCTTCAGCGTCTTGAAGATGAGCCGCAGGTCGCCGGGGCGGACTGGGGCGCCGTCGGCGGCGGTGATCTCCTCGATGCGGAAGGCGCCTTCGCCGGTGTCCGGGCTGTCGCCGCCGCCGTCGTTGCCCCGGCGGAAGGACAGCGTGACCTGATAGGGCAGGCGACCGGCGGCGCTGGTGATGGCGGTCTGGTCGGCGAACGTCAGGTAATAGAGCGAACTGGCCTTCCATCGCTCCAGCGGCAGTTGCCGGAACCCGAGGTGAATGCCGGCATTGAAGGTCAGGGTGGCAGTCAGTTCGACCGGATCGGTGCTGTCGAGGTCGAGCTTCTCGAAGAACAGATTGCGGTTGCGGATGCCGCCGTCGGCGGTGATCTCGCCGACATAGCGGGCGGTGGAGGCCGGCCGCAGGCGGTCGGCCTTGAAGTGGAAGTTCTGGAGGTTGCCCTCCGACAAGGCGCACAGCACCGCCCCGACCGAGGCGGTCGTCTTGGGGTCGGCGATGCGCCCGCCGGGGGTCCAGAACGGATACCACGATCCGACCCGGTAGGTGTTGAGGGGCACCAGCCGTCCCGGCGGCACCGGCGATTTGCCCAGAACCACCGCGTGAACGGCGGGCTGGCAGGATGGCCGCCCCGACAGCAGCAGAACGTCGCAGCCATAGGTCTGCACGACTTCGCACAGGTCGTAGAGGATCGGGGCGATGGTGCTGCTGATGGTGGCCGCGACGTCCGACAGGCGCACGCTATAGCGCAGGTCGCTGATGGCGAAGTTGCTGGCCCCGGCGTGCATGGCGGCTTCGTCGACATACTGCCGCACTTCCGGCCTGGGTTCCCGTCCGCCGTTGAAGATCTCGACATAGGAGACATCGACGTCACGGTGGACCGCTTCGTGCAGCGGGGTGCGTTCCGCCTCCCGCAACAGGTGCAGGGCGATCGGCACCGCGATCTGATCGACGAACTGGGCTCGCAGGTTGCGGTCCGTTTCGGTCAGGCCGCTGTGCTCATGGGCGAAGCGGTGCTTGAGGAACTCCTGCGGCTCCGGCAGACCGGCGTCGGCCAGGGCCTGACGCAACGGCGCCATGACGTGCGCTTCCACCACCGCCCGCAGGATGTCGTCACCGGCGAAATTGAAGCCTTCGCGGAACTCCTGCCGTGGCTCGATGACGGCGGTGGCGCCGGAGGAGGCGTCGCAATAGGTGGTGATGATCAGGTCGGTGGTGCCGCCGCCGATGTCGATGCTGGCGACCCGCAGCGACGCCCGCCCCGGATGATGCGGGCTGGTCCGGTCGGGCCGGTGGCGTCCCATCACCGAAAAATAAGCGGTGGCGTCGCCGTTGAACTTCTCGGCGACCTCGTTGTAGAGGAACACCAGTTGGCTGGCGCTGGCTTCGTCGAGGTTGCAACGCACCTGCGGCGTGCGGCGGTAGTCACCGCTGCCCGAAATCTTGCCGTCCCACTCCAGCGCCCGCCAGACGGTTTCCACCGCCCAGTTGGCCCAGCGGGTGAAATGCTCGCGCTCGACCACCGGCATGGCCGGCGGCACAGTCAGCACGATGCGGCGCAACTGGCGGGGAATGTCGCTGTTGGGACGCTCGCACCGACGGGCCGGGCTGTTGGCATGAACCAACGCCTGGGTGATGATCTCGCTCAACATGATCATCATCAGCGAACTGCGCGAGAACTTGGGGGTGGTGACCGGGTCGTCGGTTTGCGACTTGAACGGTTCCTTGCCCGTCACCTTCGGATTCTCGAAGGCGTGCAGGGGGGTGCCTTCGTTGTTGATGTGCGAGACGAAGGCGCCGCTGGTCACCGGCAGTTCCGGGGCATCCTCGGCGACCGGGCAAAAGCGCCATTCCTGCTTGCGCGGCAGCAGATCCCACAGATACCGCTTGGGGCTGGACATGGCGGTCTGCCCCTCCTCGCGGCGGGAGCGCAGGGCCAGCTTGGCCGCCTCCGGCCCGACGCGGGCGATGCTCGGCCACACGAAGCTCTCGGTGGCCCGGCTGCTCATGCGCGAGAACTCGTTGGGATCGCCGAAACTGGCGGTGGCGAAGGCGATGTGCGAACTGAACGGCTCGGCATATACTTCCGTCGGGTCGCTCAGATCGCGCAGTTGCAGCACCGAGGCGTTGCTCATGTTGGGGGTTTCGCCGTCGGCCCGTTCGATGAGCATGCCACAGGTGCGGGAATTGCCGATGTCGAGCACGAGATCAACCTCGATCGGCGAGAAGCGGGCCGGATCGATGACCCGCGTCACCGGCACCACTTCGGCGGCTTCGATCACTTTCAGCAGGGTGACGTAGCGCGCCAGATGCTCGACCTTGTATTCGAGGTCTTCCGGGCGGACCGGCCGATTGCGCTTGCGCGTCAACATGCCGTGGAACAGGTCCACCAGCCATTCCCGCAGCCACTCGCGGTCCAGCAACCAGGCGTAATTGGTCAGCCGGGTGGCGAGGCGGAACTCGGAACCGTCGTGTACGTCCTCCTGGCTGATGCCGGGGTAGAGCAACTGGTCCGGCTGGCCGGGATCGGCATACCGATCCTCGATCGTCATGTCGAAGGCGATGGTAAGGTGGTGGCTTTGCTTGGAAGGATGTCCTTCGGGCAGTCGGGTCAGGTAGCCCCGGACCCAATTCTCGGGCCCCTGGTCGAAGGTGACGCCGACGCCGCCGGCGCTGCGCTCCACCCGCAGGAAGGGCAGCGGGAACCAGGTGTCGAGAAAGGGCTCCAGCGCCCGGTCGGCGCGGATGCTGTACATCGGCGCGATGGCCTTGCCGGTGCCGGGGCCGGCGGTGTCGGTGCGCGGGTCGGTGGCCCTTTTCAGGCTCTGGGCGTCGGTATGGCCGCCGGTGTCGGCATCGCGCTCCAGGGCATGCAGGAACCAGCGGACGCCGCCGTCACCATCGGCGGCGGAATATTCCCAAAACTCGCCGGTCACCTTGGCGACTTTCTCGAGGTCGAAAGCGAGGTCGAGATACTGCGGCACGCCCCCCGGCACCAGCGAAATGGTTTTCTTGTATTTGGGATGAACCTGCATGTCCGGATCCTTCCTGCGTCGTCAGGGGACGCTGAACCGTGTGACGAAGATTTTCTGGCGTCGCTGGTCTTTGCGCATAGCGCCGGTGTGGGTCTCGCTCTGTCCGTCCTTGGTGATGGTGACGGTGAACGGCGTCAGATCCTGGGACGCCGATTCCGGGGCGATCTCGTAAAGCAGGACCTCCACCGCGTAGTCGCCCGGCGGGGCGCTGCCCTCCCATTTGATGTTCTCGATGGGCGCGCGGTCGCGTCTGTTGCCGGCGTTCATGTCGATGTCGAGAAAGCCGCCGCCGCCATTCTTGTTCTCGAAGTAAATCGGGCGTCCGTCGGGGGGCGTGACGATCAGGTCGAGATCGTTGTAGTTGTCCCACATGAGCGACACGTTGAGGACGCCACGCGATCCCCCCTCGCGGGCGAGGCGGTCCTCCTCGGTGGGGGGCGTGTCGGGGAGGGCGGCCGGTTCCACGGCCGGCTCGGGGGGCGCCTGACAGGTCAGGGCGGTTTCCGACAGCGCCGCGCCGAGATCGGCGATTTCGCCCCGCAAGGCCCGCTCATGCTCGATCAGGTCGGGGGGCACCGCTGCCGGCACGGCCGGCAACAGGCCGCCGAGGGTGGGGAACGGGGCACTCAGGCCCAGGGGGGCGCAGCCGCGCAGCAGCACGGCGAGCAGCAGGAAAAGCAGCAGAAGCAGCAGGAGAGCCCGCAGCCAGCCCCACCAGGACGGCGCATCGCGCGTCTCGACGGCGGCGGCGGGGACCGCAGGCAGCGGCTGTGGTAGCGGATCAGCCAGGATGGGGATGCCGTCGGCCGGCGCCGGTTCGGGGAGGGCGGGCGGCGGGGCTGGCGGTGACTCATCCGTTGGGCCGGCGGCCACCGCCGTCAACGGCACCAGGCGCGACGGGCGCTCCACCGGCTCGCATCCCCAGTCGGTGACCACCGGCCGTCCCCCAACCAGGAACAGGCATTCCGGCGGCAGGGCGTCGAGGGTCAGGGCCTTGAGGAAGCCGGTGGCGTCGGCGGCCTTGTCGCGGTCGGCGCTGGCCTGCATGGCGGCGGCGACGGCCTCGATCTCCGCCCGCTCGGCGATCAGGCGCAGGCGCAGGTCTTCCTGTTCGTCGGGGGTGAGATCGTCGTAGGCGCGCACCTCGCCCTCGCCCTGGGCGTACCACAGGATCTCGCCGCGCGCCTTGTTGATCGACGGCTGCGCCAGCACGTCCCCCAGACCCGGCCGGCGCTTGTCGAGCAGCCGGGCGAGTTGCTGGTGCATGTCGAGGATGGTCTGGCCGTAGACACCCTTGACCCGAACGGACTTGAACGGGGTGGACCGGTTGAGACGTTTCATGCTCCGGTCACTCCGCGCAGGCGCCGTTGGCGCTTTGGAACGGCGCGCCATGGGTGGTCAGGAAGGCCCCCAGCGCGCTGCCGCCCAGGGAATACAGGCCGCGGCGACCAGAAGATTCGTCTTCGCTGATGAAGGTATTGACGCCGACCACCCGGCCGCAGCCGTCGACCAGCGGGCCGCCGCTGTTGCCCTGCGACATGTCGGCGGTGTGGATGATGATGGGCGGGCCGTTGAACTGGGTCTGCACCACCGACACCTCGCCGCTGGTGAAGATCATGCTCGGGGCCGCGCTGGCATCGCCCTCCATCAAGGCGATGAACTGGGGATCGGTGCCGGTGATGAAAGCGGGATAGCCGGCCGTCACGACCCGCGCCAGTTTGTCCACCTGCGCGGCGATGGCCAGCGGGCGGGCCCGGGGCGGTGCCGAGGCCAGGCGCAGGAGGGCGAAATCGGGGCGGCCGATTTCGTCGTCCCTGGTGAGGGCTTCCACCCTGGCGGCGATCGGGGTGCCGATGCTTTCACTGGTCACCAGCACGCCGTTGGGGCTCATGTCGGCGATGACATGGCGGTTGGTCACCAGCAGGTCCGGCGCGATGAAGAAGCCGGACCCCATGCCGACGCCGCCATCCCTGGTGGAGCCGAACACCAGCGCCACCGAGTCCTCCAGATCGCGGGCCAGACCGGCGGCCCGGGCGCGGGGTGTTTCCGGGGCGGGCGGGGACTCCGGCGCCGTGTCCGTCGGAGCGGCCGGGGTGTCTCCGTCGGCCGTGGTCGCCGGATCGGGGGAGGGAAGCGCCGCCGTCGGGTCGCCCGCGCCCTCGGCGGGCCCGATGTCCAAGCCTCCGTCGCGGGGCGGCACCGCCGCCACTGGCGGCAGCGGCGCGGTGTAAAGGCCGTCGGTGGCGAAGTCCTGCACCGCCTCGCCGCACCCTTGCGCCAACAGATCGGTCAAGCGGTCCCGCTCGGCGGCGAGACTGTCGAGAATGGCAAGCTGGGCGGCGCGCTGGTCGAACGGGCGGGCCAGCAGGCCGCCCGGCGCCAGCAACAGCCACCAGAGCACGGCCAGCAGCAGGGCCAGGATGGCAAGCGCCAGAAGAACGCCGACCCACGCCCGCCGATACCACGGCTCCGGGGTGGTGGTGGGGCCTGGGTCCTCGATGCCGGGGGGCATATCGCCGCCAACGGGCGGCACCGGCGCCGCGTCGGCGGTCACGGTGGCCGTCGATGCCGCGAGGGGCACGGCGGCGGCCGCGACGTCGTGGGCGGCGGGCTGGGCGTCATCGGGTGACGGCTCGGCGGGGGGATCGGAAATGTCGGAGGTGGCCGCTTCCGCCTCCTCGGGGGAGGGGGCGAGCTCCGGAGCGGCCTCGGGGTTCTCAGTCGCGGTTTCCTCGGCGGGGGCTTCGCCAGCGGTGGCGGGCGTCCACGGCACGGTCAGTCCCAAAGCGGTCAGGACGGACGCGGCGCGGGCGGCGCCCGTGCTGAGGTCGGCCGCCGAGTCCTGGGGCACGACGCCCCAGTCGATGAGCACCGGCTCATCGCCGACCGCCATCAGCGCCTCCGGGCCGGAGAGGGAGAGCATCGCCCGCAGGATGGCGGCGTCTGGGTGATCGCCCAAGGCGTGGACGGTGTCGACATGCTGCTGCATCCGCCGCAGCAGGGCAGCGCGCTGCGTCGGCTGCACCTGGCCGAAGCGGCGGCTGGGGCCATCATGCAGGGTGTACCACGACACATCCGCCGGCAGGCCGTCCGGCGTGCGCGCGATGAAGGGCTCGGCGAACAGCGGTTCCAATGCGGGCGCCACCGCCCGGAGCCGGTCCATCAGGGTGGCATGATGGGCGAGCAGGGCGCCCTCGGGCCCCTCGACGGGCCGCAGCCCACGCAACGAGGACGTGATCAGGAAGACAGGTCGGGCCATCGCTCCAACTCAGCCGAGGGAGTCGCGGGCCGGGCCCGCGACTCGTATGGTTGGTATGGTGGCGATGGCCATCAGCTGGCCGGGGCCGCCTCGGGAGCGGGGCCGCCGAGCGACAACAGGGCCAGCTGCATTTGCTGGGCCGTGGTGCGATCGTAGGCGGCGGCCTGCGCCTCCACTTCCGTGTTGAGAAGCGCGGCGCGCTGCACGTTGTCCTCCACCGTCACCACGCTTTCCGCTGCCGCCACCGACACGGGGGCCGACGGCGCGGCGGCGGTCTGCACCGGCGCGGCCGCGGGCCGTTGCGTGGAGGCGCGGGCGGCCTTGGCGATGGCGGCCTCGGCGGTCGGGCTGCCGGCCTCGGCCAGCAGGGAGTTGTGGACATAGCCCCCGACCCCGTCGAGGTCCACCTTGTACCAGCCGCCGCCGGCTTCCGACACCACCCGCACCGTTTCCCCGGTCTTCAATCCCGCCACCACATGGGCGGACGTCGACGGCGCCCCGCGAACATTGGCGCTGGCGGCGGAGACATAGGATTTCGCTCCCGCCGGCGCGGTGTCCTGGCGGATCAGGTCGGTCGGCTTGAGGTCCGCCACCTTGCCAATCACCTGCTCGCGCGGCAAGCCGGTGGCCTCGGCGCGGGCATCGATGTACATGTCGGCGCGGCGGCCGGTGCCGCTGAGAACCTTGCCAAGCAGTTCCTTGTCGAGAGCGATCGACTGCTGCACCGCGTTCAGGCGGCGTTCCGCTTCGTCGCGGGCGATGGCACCCCGCTTGAAGTCGTCGGTGATCGCGGTGATTTGGCTGCTGCGGCAGGTGGTCAGATTGCCGATGGTGCCGCTGGTGGTGCGGAAATAGCCAGCATCGGCCATGGCATCGCTGTCGATCTCGGCCAGCAGCGCCGCTTGGGACATCGCCTGATCCTGTTTGGCCTTGAGGTATCCGGCGGTTCCACCGGCCAGGGCACCCGCCGCGGCGCCGATGGCCACGCCCCGTCCCCCGTGGCCGCTGGCAAGCCCGATGGCCGCCCCCGCCAGGGCGCCCAGCAGCACGCCGCCTGCCACGTTCTGGTTGAAAGACTTTTCGGTCTCCAACAGGGGTTGGCGGTAGATGTTGCAGGTATCCGACGGCTGATCGTACTGGGCCAGCGTCGGAGTGACGCAACCGTTAAGCGGCGCGATGACGATGCCCGCCGCGACGACGGACACAATTCCCCTCCGGTAGATCATGATGGCGCGCTTCCCCCGCGTGAATATGGCGGAAAAATGCTACCAGCGGGAATAGGGCTGTCAATGCTTCATGAATGATCTTGCTTGATATTTTTATGGCTATCAGACGGCTCTGGTTTATAACCTTGGGTTGCTTTTCGATGGGGTATTTATCTTTCATGCCGTATTGACGCTGGCTCATTTGTCCTCCGAATGAAATTGCAATTCATTCTCATGTTGCGTACAGCCTCGACGTAACAAGGGTCAAACGGATGGCGGCTGATGCTGTCCGCGATGAGGAATGGAGGTCGGGATGGTGTCTCTGAGCCGTCGGGCGGTCATGGCGGGTCTGGCTGGGGCGGGCGCGGCGGTGCTGGCGCCGATGGGCGGATGGGCTCATGAAGGGGAGCGGCTGCGGAACCTGACCCTGTGGGGGCCGCCGGCGGGGCCGTCCATCCTGCTGGTGCAGGCGATCGCTACGGGGCGGTTGCGCGCCGTCGCCGACAAGGTGACCTTCAAGGCATGGCGCGATCCCGACGAGTTGCGCGCCGGCCTGACGTCGGGCTCCATGCAGCTGTTCGTGCTGCCGACCCAGGCGGCGGCCAACCTGTTCAACCGGGGCATGGACGTGCGGTTGGTCAACGTGATGACCAATGGCCTGCTCTATGTGGCGGCGGCCGACGGTACCCTCACTACCCTGGCCGCGCTGAGGGGCCGCAGCGTGGCGGTGCCGTTCCGCAACGACACGCCGGATGTCATCTTCCGCCGGTTGCTGCGGGCGGAGGGCGTCGCCGAGGCCGACCTTGACCTTCGTTTCACCGGCACCCCGCTGGAGGCGGCGCAACTGTTGGCCTCCGGTCGCATTGATGCCGCCTTGCTGCCGGAGCCGGCGGCCAGTGCGGCGATCCTCAAGGCATCGCTGGCGGGAACCACATTGAGCCGGGTGATCGACATGCAAGCCGCATGGGCCAGGGTCACGGGTTTGCCGCCGGCCTTGCCGCAGGCGGGCTTGGGAGTCACCGGCGACTTTCTGACGGCTCACGGCGCGGTGGTGCAGGCTGTGCATGCGGCGCTGGTCGAGACGGTGGCGGAGGTCAATGCCGCACCGGCCGAGGCCGCCGCTGGCGCCGCCTCCGCCCTTGGTCTGCCGCAGCCGGTCATCGCCGAGTCCATCCCGTATTCCAATCTGGTGGCCACGCCGGCGCGGGAGGCCCGGCCGGTGCTGGAACCGATGTTCGCCAGTTTGGCCGAGGCCGATCCCGGCATTGTCGGCGGCGGCAGTCCGGCCGCCGCGTTCTATCTCTAGGCGGGGAGGGCGGGGCATGGCGGTCTTCCTCCTCGACCGGCTGGCGCGGGCGGGGCGCTTCCTGTGGTCGGTCTGGGCCGGGCTCACCGGCCTCGCCCTGGTGGCGGCGGCGTGGCAGGCCGGGCACGAGCTGTATGGCGACTTCATCCTGTCGGCGCCGGCCGCCACCCTGTTGCGGGCGGCGGAGCTGCTGGCCGATGCCGAGGCCCAGGCGCTGGTGGTGGAGACGGTGCGCCGCGCCACCCAGGGCTTCCTGCTCGCCGCCGCCGCCGGAGCCGCCGCCGGCCTCGCCGCCGGCTATTCCCCGGCCACCATGCGGGCCATGCGTCCCATCGTCACCGTCCTGCTGGGGGTGCCGCCGATCGCCTGGATCGTGCTGGCGATGATCTGGTTCGGCTCCTCCGACGGAACGGTGCTGACCACCATCCTGGTGGCGGCGACGCCGATGACCTTCGTCGGCGTGGCGGAAGGCGTCATGGCCCGCGACCGCAAGCTCGACGACATGGCGACGGCCTTCGGCGCCGGGCCGCTGTTGCGGCTGTGGACGCTCGGGTTGCGGCATGTCTCGGCCTATCTGTTCCCGGTTCTGACCGTCTCCCTCGGCACCGCCTTCAAGGTGGCGGTGATGGCCGAACTGCTGGCCAATACCGGCGGCATCGGCGGGGCGCTGGCCCTGGCGCGCTCCAACCTGGACGTCACCACGGCGCTGGCCTGGGTGCTCATCGCCGTCGCCGGGCTGGTGGCGGTGGAATACCTGCTGGTCCACCCGGTGCGGGCTGAGTTCGAGCGCTGGCGCGATGCCGCCCGGCCGTGGGGCGTCAAACGCTGATCCGGCGGCCTTCCGGCCCCATCGTCCCCCGACTTGACCAAAGACAAGGAGCCGGAGCGGGGTCATCCATTAATGAGAATGCGACTCACTATCGTTCATGAGGGGTATGTGATGAAGGGACACCTGTCGAGCCTGCGCATGGTTTCGCACGCCGCCCTGCTGGCGGGGCTCGCCGCCGCTGTGGTGCCGACGACGGCTTGGGCCCAGTCGGCGACGCCAGGCGCTACCGTGCGCCTTGCGCCGATCAGTGTCGAGGGCGCGGCGCCCCGGCCCGAAGACCGCTCGCGCGAGGTGTTGGAGGCACTGCCCGGCGGCGCCGCCGTGGTCACCGCCGAGGAGCTTGAGGGCCGCGCCGATCTGACGCTCTCCGATGCCCTGTCGGGGGTGCCGGGCGTGGTGGTGCAGGACTTCTTCGGCGGTAACGATCAGCCGCGGGTGCAGATTCGCGGCTCCGGCCTCCAGCAGAACCCGGTGGAGCGCGGTGTGCTCGCCCTTCAGGACGGTCTGCCCATCAACCGTGCCGATGGCTCCTATATCGTCGGTCTCGCCAACCCACGGGCGGCGGAGGTGATCGAGGTCTATCGCGGTTACACCGCCAACCGCCTGGGAGCGGCCATGCTCGGCGGTGCCATCAACTTCGTGTCGCCCACCGGCACTTCCGATCCCGGCGTGGTGGTGACGGCGGAAGGCGGCAGCTTCGGCCATGCCAAGGGAACCCTCCAGGCCGGTGGTCGCCTGGGCGACGTCGACGGGCTGGTCCAGTTCGGTCACAGCCGGCGCGACGGGTACCGCGACTACAACAGTTCCGACCGCACCAGTTTCGACGCCAATGTCGGCGCCGAGTTGAGCGACGCCATCTCCACCCGCTTCTTCGCCGGCTACACCGACCTTAGCTTCGATGTCGCCGGGCCGCTGCCCAAGTCGTTGCTGGAGGCGGACCCGGAGGCGGTGCATCGTGGGCCGGTGGTGGTCGGCGGCGTCGCCCAGCAGCCCGGTCCCAACGTGCTGCGCGATCGGCCGCAGCGGGAGTCGCGGCAGTACCGCATCGGCAACCGCACCTCCTTCACCTACGACAGCCACCTGATCGACGTCGGCGCCGGCTATACCTACACCGACGACGCCTTCCGCTTCCCCATTTCGTCGGGCGTGCGCGAGATCGAGGGCGGCGACGCCACCCTGGTCGCCCGCTATGCCTACGCCCCCGATGCCGCCGCGCCGCTGCCGCTGGTCGACACCGGCATCCGCTACGTGGTCGGCTCGGCGGAGCGCAGCGACTACCTCAACGTCGGCGGGACGCGCGGGCCGTTGTTCGGCCGCAACGACCTCGACGCCCAGACCCTGTCGCTGCACGCTGGCCTGAACGTGCCGCTGGGCGAGCAGGTGATCCTGTCGCCGGCCGTCACCTATGCCTACGCCACCCGCGAAAGCACCGACACTTTCGGCGCCGCCCTGCGGCCGACCGCCGCCTACAGCCCCATGAACCCGTCGCTGCGCCTGCCCAACGGCGCCGTGCCGGCCGGCGATACCAGCTACGACCGCACCTACTCGGCGGTGAGCCCGAGCCTCGGCCTGTCCTACCGGCCGCACCCGGATCACATGGTGTTCGCCGCCGTCAGCCGCAGCTTCGAGCCGCCGACCCACGACGACCTGCTGGCGACCGTCAACGGCACCCCCAACAGCAGCGCCGGCCGCCCCAATCCGGCCGCTCCGGCGGCGGCCGCGGCGGCCTACCGCACTCCCGACCTGGATGCCCAGACGGCGACCACCGTCGAAGCCGGCTGGCGCGGCCGCCTCGGCCCGGTGGCGGTGGATGCGGTGACCTACTATTCGTGGGTGAAGGACGAACTGCTGAGCCTGCGCGACGAGACCGGCGCCTCCCTCGGTGCCGTCAATGCCGATGATACCCGCCACTTCGGCGTCGAACTGGGCGCCACCGCCGCCCTCACCGACGACCTGACGGCGCGGCTGGCCTATACCTACCAGGACTTCCGCTTCCACGACGACCCGGTGCGCGGCAACAACCGGCTGGCCGGGGCGCCCGAGCATGTCATCACCCTGTCGGCCCGCTATGCCGTCACCGACGCGCTGGCGGTGGGGGCGGAGCTGGAGTGGCTGCCCACCAGCACGCCGGTGGACAACATGAACACCCTCCACCGTGACTCCTACGCCACCGTGTCGCTGCGGGCGGACTACCAGTTGACCGACAGCGTTTCCCTCTATGGCGAGGCCCGCAACCTGTTCGACGAGACCTATGCCTCGTCGTCGCTGGTGGTGGATCAGGCGCGCCCCGACCAGGCCGCCTTCATGCCGGGCGACGGCCGCTCGTTCTACATGGGCATCAAGGCCGCCTTCTGAGGAGACGCCACATGGACGACCCGGCCCTGACCCTGCGCGCCGTCGGCCACGCCTACCTGGGGCGCACCGTCATCGACGCCGTCGATCTGACGGTGGCCGCCGGCGAGGTGGTGGCGCTGGTCGGGCCGTCCGGCTGCGGCAAGAGCACCCTGGCGCACATCGCCGCCGGGGTGGTCGATCCGGTGCGCGGCAGCGTCCGCCGCGCCTACCGTCGCCACGCCATGGTGTTTCAGGAACCGCGCCTGCTGCCGTGGGCGACGGCCCGCGACAACATCGCCTACCCGCTGCGGCTGGGTCGCTTGGCGCGGCGCGAGCGGCGGACGCGGGCGGAACGGGCGGCGGCCCGCGTGGCGCTGGAGGCGCGCGACCTCGACAAATTCCCGGCGGAACTGTCTGGCGGCATGCGCCAGCGCGCCGCCATCGCCCGCGCGCTGGTGGTGGAGCCCGACTTCCTGTACTTCGACGAGCCCTTCACCGCCCTTGACGTCGCCCTCAAGCGGCGGATGCAGGATCTGGTCATCGAGGCCTCGGCGCAGATGCGCTTCGCCGCCCTGTTCATCACCCACGACCTGCTGGAGGCGGCGCGCATCGCCCACCGCATCGCCGTGATGGATGTCACCGGGCGCGGCATCCTCGGCGTGCGGGCGGTGCCCGGCGATCCGGGCGGCCGCAGCGACATGGACCTGTTCCGGCTGGTCGCCGACCTGCTCGCCGACGACCCCATCTTCCGCCACATCCACGACGTTGACGAAAGGCGGCTGGCATGACCGCGACCGTCCGCCGCCAGTCCCGCACCCGGCCCCTGGCGGCGCTGGCCCCCATCCTGGGCGATGAAGGGCTGCGGCTGTTCTTCCCGCTGTCGGCCCTGCATCTGGCCCTGTGGCCGGTGCTGTGGGCGATCGTCGGCGGCTTCGCGCTGCCGTTCGACGAGCCGCTGCCGCCGACCCTGCGGCACGGGCATGAAATGCTCATCGGCGGCTTCGGCGCCGCCCTCATCGGCTTCGTCACCACGGCGGTGCCGGAATGGAGCAACATCGACCGCCTGCGCGGCCGACCGCTGTTCGTGCTGGCGGCGTTGTGGGCGGTGGGGCGGCTGGCTGGCCTGCTGGCGGCGGAACCGTTGAGCCTGGTCGGGGCGGTGGCCGATGCCCTGTGGCTGGCGGCGCTGCCGGTCTACGTGCTGACGGTGCTGGCGCGCCGCCGCCGTGCCCGGCTGCTCGGCATGGTGCTGTGGCTGACGGCCCTGGCGGCGGCGGGCATCACCACCCAGGCCGCCATCCTTGTGGCCGACGTCGATATGGCGGCGGCTGCCCTGCATGCGGTGGCGCTGGTCTATGTCGGGCTGCTGGGGCTGGTGCTGGCGCGCATCACCGTGCCGGTCACCAACCTGATCCTCGACCCCACCGAGACCACCTCGCCCTACCGGCCGCATCCGGGTCGCCTCAATCTGGCGCCGGGGATGGCGGCGGTGGCCCTGGCGGGGACGGTGGCGGGCCTGTCGCCGGCGGTGACCGGATACCTGCTGATCGGCGCCGGCGCCGCCTTCCTCGACCGCACCGGCGAGGTCTTCGTCGGCCGCGAGGCTTTCCGCGCCGCCCTGCTGGCCCCGGCTCTGGCAAGCCTGATGGCCGGGCTGGGGCTTGGGTTGATGGGGCTGGCGCGGCTGGGGGCGCCCTTTGCCGAAACGCCGGCCCTGCATCTGGTGATGATGGGTGGCCTCGGCCTGTCGGTGCTTACCGTGTTCGCTGTCGCCGGCTTGATGCACACCGGCCGCCGCCTTGTCCTGCTGCCGCGCGCGGTGCCGGTGGCGGTGGCGTTGCTGATCGCGGCGGTGGCACTGCGGGTGCTGCCCGACCTGGGCGTCATGCCGGTTCCTCCCGGACCGCCGCACGCCCTGGCGGCGCTGCTGTGGGCGGGCTGTTTCCTGCTGTGGTTGTGGCGCTACTGGCCGATGCTCAGCCGACCGAACGTGACCGATGACAAGATCTGCTGACTCCTCCGTGCTTCTGCTGCTCACCTGCTTCCAACTGCTGCTGACCGGCGGCCTGTGGGGGGCGTGGCACTTGGGATTGCTGACCGTGCCGGCCGCCTTGGGCGCCGAGCCTTGGGTCTTGCACGAGGTGACCTTCGCCGCCGTGCCGCTGCTGGTGGCGGCGCGGGGCGGGATGGTGCCCGGCGGTGTCGCGGTGATGGCGAGCGTTGTCGCCGTCTGGGTCGCCGGTCGTCTGGTGGTCACCTTCCTGCCCGAGCCGCCGCTGTGGCTGGTGGTGATCCCGGCCGCCGCCCTGCCGGCGTTGCTGGCCGGCTTCTGCGTCCGCGCCCGCCGGGTGTCGGGGGCGGTCCTGCTGGCCGGGCTTGCCGTCGCCGCCCTGCTGCTGCACTGGGAGGCATGGCGCTATGGCACCACCGCCAGCGGCTGGATCGCCGTCGCCGCCGCTGTCGCCCTTCTGCCGTCGGCATCGGGTGGACGCTGGCGGATCGGGGTGCTGGGATTTCTGGTTCTCGGCCTCGCCCTGCTGCTTGGGGCTCTGGTCCTCGCCAGCCTGCCGCTGGAGCGGGCGGCGCTGCTGGCATTGACCCTGGCCGCCGCCGGTCAGGCGCTCGGCGGCGACCGTGCCCGGATCACCCGTGGTCTGGCGGCGGTGGCGTCCCTGCTTCTGGTCGCCGGCCTGGCGGTGCCCGCATGGCTGCCGTTGCCGCTGGTGATGGGCGGCGCCCTGTGGGTGCTGGCGCTGCTCACCGCCGTATGGGGGCAGGCCCGGCGATAGCCGGGGGCCGCCGTCGGCTACCGGCGCCAGCTGCTCCACGACGGCAGGGTCGGCAGGGCGCCGAGGCGGTCGAGGATGTCGGGGCCGTCATAGCGGTCGAGGGCGGCGCGGCGGTAGATGCGCGGCGGCGCCGGGCGCGGCGGGGCGACGGACGGCGGCGACATCTGGGGGAGGACAGGCGGCGGGGATGATGTCGGCAGCGGCAGCAGGCGGCCGCCGTCCAGACGCAGGGCGCGGTCGACGAGCGCCAGGGTATCGGCGCGGTGGGCGGTCAACAGGGTGGTGATGCGGCGGCGGCGCAAGGCGTCGATGACGCGCGCCTGCACGGCCGGGTCGAGGGCGGCCGTGGCTTCGTCCAGGATCAGCAGGCGCGGCCGCCGTATCAGGGTGCGCGCCAGCCGCATTTGCTGGATTTGCCCACCGGAGATGCTGCGCTGGTCGATCACCGTGTGAAGGCCCATGGGCCAGCGCGCCACCTCCTCGGCCAGACCGACGGCAACCAGCGCCGCCCACGCCGCGTCGGCGTCGTGGGCGGTATTGCCGAGCAGATAGCTCCGCGCCGTGGCGATTGGCAGCGGCTCGTCCTGGAACAGCGCATCGCAGGCCGCCCGCAGCGCCGTGCGGTCGGCGGCGCGCAGGTCGTGCCCGCAGAGGCGCACGGTACCGGCCTGCGGTGTCAGCAGGCCGAGCAGGAGGGCGATGAGGGTGCTTTTGCCGGCGCCGGACGGCCCGACCACCGCCACCACCTCGCCGGCCGCCACATGCAGCGAGGCGCCCGCCAGCACCGCCGGGCCGTCGGGGCGGTAGCGGAAATGGATGTCCTCGGCGGTCAGCGTGCCGTCGAGGCTGGCCGGCATGGGGCCGTCATCCTCCGTCGGGGCGGCGAGGAACGGGGCGATCCGCCGCCGCAGCCGGTGATGATGAAGGGCGGCGCGCGCCCTGTCCGCCACGCCCCACGCCGCCACCAGGGCCGGCGCGGCGGCGGGGAGAGCGGCGGTGAGCCCGAGAGCGGCGATCACCGCCGCCCGTGTCGCGATCCGCATCAGGGCGGCATGGCGGCGGTGGTCGCGGCCGGCGGCATGGGCGGCGTCCACCTGCCGTTGCCAGTGCGCCACCACGGCATCAAGCCCGCCGCCGCTGCGCAGTTCCGGCAGCCCGGACAGCAGACCGCCAAGGGTGACGGCGGCGGCCTGTTCGGCCTCCAGCATGGCCGGCGGTGGCGGACGCGATGGTCTGTCGTCCACCACGGCGGCGGCGGTCGTGGTCCAGGCCGCCAGCCGCTCCGGCCCCTGGTCGAGAAGCCAGCGCCGCGACAGGCGGAGGGCATGTGCGGTCAGAAGGCTCTCGCCCCGCATCACCCGCGCCGTCCTGTCCCGCCCGGCGAGCAGCGTCCCCGCTGTTGCGCCCAGGGCCAGGGCCCCCACCCCGAGGACCGCCGCCGCCAGCGGCAGACCGGGCAACAGCAGGCCGGCGCCCAGGCTCAGGGGCAGGACGGCGGCGGCGGAGGGAAGCAGGCTCGCCGGTGTTTGGAGCATGGGGGGGCGGCCGGGCAGTGGCCGGGGATGGGCGGCGATGGCATCCTCGGCGATGGCGGCGATTTCGGCATCGGTCAGGCGGGGGCGGCGGCCGTCGGGCAGAATCATGCGATAGCCACCCCCCGCCGCCGGCAGCACCGGCAGCCATCCCAGGCCGGCATGACGCACCAACAGCGGATCGGCGCCGTGGCGGCTCCATGTCGGATCACTCAGGCGCACCCGCCGCAGCAGCAGACCGCTGCGGCGGACGGCCCGCCGCATCCCATTCAGCCCGTCTCCGGCCGCCTTATCCCCGGCCACCAGCGGCGGCAGGCGCAGGGCGGCGAGCATGTGGGCGATGGCGGCCCACTCTTCCGGTGCGGCCGGCGCGGGTGGGGCCGGGGCGGCGGTGACAGGCGAGGAAACCGCCGGAGCGGGCGCGGCGCCGGTGTCCGGCACCGTCAGACGTCCGGCCTCCAGATGCCAGACCGCATCGCAGGCGGCGAGGCTTTCCGCCCGCTGGCTGATCAGCAGCAGGGTAATGCCGTGCTGACGCAGATGCCGCCGCAACCGGTCTTCCGCCTCCAGATCGACGCCATCCAGGGTTTCGTCGAGGATGAGAACGGCGGGGCGGCGCGCCAGGGCGCGGGCAATGCCCAACCGTCGCCGCTGCCCGCCGCTGAGGTTGCGGCCGTGCGGTTCGATCGGCTGGTCGAGGCCGCCGGGGCGATCGGCCAGTTCTTCCCACAGGCGCACCGCCTGCAAGGCATCGCGCACCGCCGCGTCGTCGATGCCCGGGGTCCACAGGGTGACGGTATCCCGCAGCGGGGCCGCCACCATGACCGGCCGCTCCGGCACCAGCAGGACGGCGCCGCCCCGCCGGATGTCACCGGCCCAGGGGGCGAGGTGTCCGGCGGCGAGGGCGGCGAGGGTGCTTTTGCCCGCGCCGACCGGGCCGGCGATGCCGATCTGGGCGCCTGCCTCCAGGCGCAGTGACAGGCCATCCAGCAGCGGCGGCGCGGCGGCGCCGTGGCCGAAACGCAGACCGTCGAGAAGGAGCACGCCGGGCGGCGCGCTGTCCGGGTCGGTCGGGCGGGCGGCGGGCGCGGCTTCGATGTCGGCGATCAGCGCCGCGTCCTGGCC
>JAEWWF010000375.1 GCA_023396465.1 Pseudomonadota bacterium | reverse complement strand
ATCACGGTCGAAAGGCCGCTCCGGCAGGCCGCTCCGCAGCACCTCCGCCACCGCCGGCGGTGTCACCAGATCGCGGTAGAGCAGCCGCTCCAGGGCCAGCAGGGGGCTTGCCGCGCCGGGCGGGGACAGGGGCGGGGACGGGGACGGAGGCGAAGCGGGCGCCTCGTCGGCCTCCAGCACGCCGCATCTCTCCGCCATGGCAAGCAGACGCTCCACCGCATCGGGCTTGAGGCGACAGGCGACAGCCGCCTCGTCGGCGGTCGCGCCTCCGGCCAGAACATCGAGAAGGCCGGTATCCTGGAGGGTGAACAGCAGGACGCTGCGCTTGTAGGCGCGGGCGGCCTCGGCCAGCACCGCCGCCGGCGCCAGCCGCCGCCGCACGGGACGCGACGGCTTGCCGGTGGCGGTGCGGCGGAGCGCGGGCGCCACCTCCAGAACATCGGGCCGCTTCGCCGGGCTCAGTTGCGCCGCCCCGAAGGCGGCGATGTCGGTGGTCCGCACGGCGGCGCCCGCCGCCGCCACCACGGTGGCGATGAGGCGCTGGTTGCCCTCGGCGGCCGAGCCAACGGCGCGGACATGGACATCGGCGACTCCCGGCGCCGCCGCCAGCACGTCGGCCACTTCGCGCGGGGCGATCCAGCGGTCGCCCCGGCGGATCGCGTCACCGCCCCGGCCGAGAATGCGATACCCGCCGCCGGGCAGGCATTCCGCCAGATCGCCGGTGTGGTGAGAACGCCCGGCCTCGTCGGTGACGACCAGGACACCGCCCGCCTCCAGCCGCGCCGCCAGCCCCGGCATGGGGTAGCCCGTCAGGCCCTCCGGCACCGGAGCGAGAGCGGCCAGCAAGGCGCCGGTCTCGGTGCTGCCGTAGTTGGTGGACAGCGGCAGGCCGAAAGCCGCCTGGAATTTCCCCGCCAGGACCGGCGTCACCACCCCGGCCCCGACCATGGCCACCCGCAGGCGCTCCGCCGCCGCCGTCGTCGCCTCGCCCTCGGCACCGGAACGCGCCGCCAGCAGCCCGGCGGTGGTGGGGGTGAGCACGGCATGGGTAGCGCGGCGGCGCATGGCGGTGGCCACCGCCCCCAAGGCGCTGGCGGGATGCAGTTCCACCGTCGAACCGCCCAGGATGCAGGCCCACAGCCAGCCCATGGCGTAGGCATGGGCCACCGGCACCCCGATGACGACGTGATCGCCGGGGGCAAGCCTCAGCAACTCCAGATAACGGCGTCCCTCGGCGAGCCACGAGGCCATGTCGCGGCGCACCACCTTCGGCGCCCCGGTGCTGCCGGAGGTACACAGGAAAATCGCCGGTTCCTGCTGCCCGGCCGCGGCGGGCGGCAGCATCGCCAAGGCACCGGCGGCATCGTCCACCGCCGCCGCCGCAGCACCCGCCGCCAGGGCGAGACGCAGGACTTCCGGCGGCGGCGCATCGGCCGGCAGCACCAGCGGCGAGGCGCCCGCCGCCAGCAATCCCACCATGCGCGCCACCGCCACCGGGTCATTGGCCAGCGGCAGGGCCACGATGCGTCCGCGCAGGCCCCGGTGCCCCACCGCCCCGGCCTCGGCCTCGGCCACCGCCGCCAAGGTCTCCGCCGAAGCCCCCCGCAGGGAGCCGGGGGACGCGAGCCACGCCAGTGCCCGCGCCGGGGCGTCCGTCGGCCCGTCGAGAGGGCAACGCTCCAGCCCGTCCATGTCAGGACCGCCCCGCCACCGGCGCCGGGACGGCGCGGGCGGCATCGTAAGCGGCCTTCTTCTCGGCCAGCAGCGCCCGCACGCCGGGGGCACCGTAGGACGGCGCCCGGCACAGGTCATCAAGGCTGATCTCGTCCTCGAAATAAAGCGACAGGGTATCCCACGGGGTGAAGCAGCGTTTGCAGGCGTCCAGTCGCGGCCGCTCGGCAAGCAGAAGCTCGTAGAAACCGGTGGCGCCGACCTGCCCGACCACCGTTTCCCATCCGTCCTCCAGCAGATTGCCCATGTCGTTGAACCAGATGTTCGGGCAGGCGGTGGCGAGACCGTCGTCGAAGGTGGAGATCACCAGCGCCGGAAGATGGCAGCGCCACGTCCGGCCATGGCGGAAGAAATCCACCAGCCGGTCAAGGTAGGCCGGCGGCGGCAGCACGTCGGGCAGTTCCGGTTGCAGGGCGCGCAGGGCGTCCAGATAGCGCACGTCCTCCGGCTTCATGGCGAACCGGGCGGCGTCCGGCCCGCGCACCGGGAAGGGGAAGAACTGCGGCCGGTTGCGGGGAAAGGCCCCGCACCAGCGGGCGAAATCCTCCACGTAAGGGGCGCTGCGGTCATTGAGAACGGCATAAATCTCCAACGGCAGACCGGCCGCCACCACCGCCGCGATGCGGTCGAGCATCTTGCCGTGCAGATCCTCCGACCGGGCGCGGTAGCCGTTGCCGGCGTAAACGCTGCTGTCGAGGGAGATCTGCACCACCACGTTGCCAAGCGCCGCCAAGCGCGCGATGCGCTCGTCGATGAGCGGCAATCCGTTGGACTGCACCACCAGCACTTCATGCAGGGGCGCGACCGCCTCCAGGAACTCGATGATGCCCTTGATGAGGAAGATTTCGCCGCCCGTCACCTTCAGCAGCGGCGTGCGCAACGACGTTCGGATGCGCTCCACCACCGTGTGGAGGCGCTGACCCAGCGGCGAGCCGGGGGCGTAGCGGTCGACCCGTGGCGGCTGGAAAATGAGCTGGTCGCGATGACCGGCCTTCAGGTTGCTCTGCCCGGTCAGACAATAGGTGCAGGCGAGGTTACAGGCGTCCTCGTTGACCACCAGGTCGTTGCCCATCAGGCGCGGCGGCGGCATGGCGCGGCGGAAGACGGTCATGACACCCCCTCCATGACATGGGCGATGCTGCGGATGGGCAGGCCGGCGCGGTGCATGCGCAGCCCGGTCTGAAGCTGGAGGTGGCGGAACTCCGCGATGCGCTCGGCATAGAACGCCTCCACGTGCGGCCGCTGCTCCCGCGCGAAGGCATCCTCCAGCCGGTCGGCCTCGGCGCGCTCCACCATCTCGGCGATCAGGGAGTAATTGAATTCCTTCATGCGGTCGCGGATGGCGTCGGCCTTGGCCTGCGCCTCGGTGAGGATGGCCGCTCCGGCGGGGGTGTCGCGGTAGTAGCGGAAGATGCGCGACAGATAGGTGTGCAGCACGATGTCGAAGGTCTCGAAGCGGAACACCGCCGGTTCGCCCTCGATCACCCCTTCGTCGCGATACCGCTCGCCATAAAGCAGCGCCGCCGTGCGGGCCAGCCGGGCCACCCGCTCATCCTTGAAGCGGTAGGCCAACGGATTGAGCGTCTCGCGGAAGTCGGGCGACAGCAGTCCCTCGGCCTCCATCTGCCCCACCGCCTCGGCGCCGGGATACAGCTCGAACCGCACCGTGTAGCGGCGCAGGTTGTGCCCCATGTAGGCGCGCAGAAAGTCGTTGTTCTGCCGGATTTCCGCGAAGTCCGACCAGGGATGGAAGGAAATGAAGCCGAAGGCGACATAGATGCCAACCCGCCACAGCAGGGCGATGGCCCGGCGGTTGTCCTCCACCGTCGACTTTTTCTTCCAACGCTGAAGCCCTGCCTCGGAACCGGACTCGATGCCGATCAGCACTTTCTCAAGCCCCGCCCGATACAACAGGTCGAGCAGGTCGGCATCCTCCTCGTGCCAGTTCTTGGCCTGCATGCAGACGTTGAAGAAGACCTTGAGGTCGCGCTCCAGGATGAGTTCGGCGATCTCGCGGATGCGCTGCTTGGCCATCGGCGCGCCGCCCGGATCCTCGAAGGTGGAGTCGACGAAGTCGAAGGTATTGAAGCGGTAGCGACGATAGAGGTGCTCCACCTCGTCCACCACCCGCCGGGGCGATTGGCCGCGCCACAGCTTGCCGGAGACGATCTTGTTGGCGGCATGGGGGGCGTTGCAGAAGGTGCAGCGCGAGGTGCAGCCGCGCGAGGTGGAAAGCCGCAGGTAGGGTTGCCGTCCGCCGGTCGCCTCGTGCTGGTCGCGCGCCGCATAGGGCAGGATGTCGAGATCGGCGAGCGGCGGCGCCATGGCGGTTGCGCCGATGCTGCCGTCGTCGCGCCGCCATATCAGGCCGGGGACGGACTCGAAGGAGGTTCCGGCCCGGTGGGCCTCGGCGAAGCGCAGCATGGGAACCTCCCCCTCGCCACGCACCAGCCCGTCAAGGAAGCTCCAGCGGGGATTGGTCAGCATGTCGCGGCCGACGTAGGTCGCCAGCGGCCCGCCGGCCAGGAAGAAGACCCCCGGCCCCAGCGCCGCCCGTGCCCGGCGCCCGAAGGCGGTCACATGGGACACTGTCACCGTGGTCAGGGACAGCCCGATGATGTCGGGGGCGTAGTCCACCAGATCCCGTACCCGGGCGGCGTCATCGTCCTCCCCCTTGACCTCGAGAATAAGGCAGTCGGCCCCTGCCGCGCGCAGGATACTGGCCAGATAGCTGACCCCCAGGTGCTCGCCGGTCATGACCAGATCGCCGTCGAGCAACAGGGGAAAGGCGACCCGCAACGGGCGCGGCCGCGACAGATCGACGCGCGGCGTCAGCGGGGCGGGCAGCGGCGGATGGGCGATGCTGAGGTGGGTCATGCCAGATATCCGATCTCGGCCAGACGACGGTCCATCAGGGCGGCTTCCTCGGCCGTGAGCGCGCGTTCGTCGCCGGCCGTTCGGACCGCCTCCCGCCGGACGGGTGCGGCGGTCGGCAGCAGCCAGTGACCATCGATGTCCTTGGGCACGGCGAGGCCGAGTTGCGCCAGGATGAACGGCGTCACGTCCTCGATCCGCGCCGCCACCGGCACCCCGGCGGCGACGGCGGGACCGGCGGCGAACAAGATGCCGTCGGGCCGGTGAACCCCCACCTGCTGCGGCGGCAGCACCACCCGCCGGTCGAACGAGAACACCGGCATCCGCGACCAGTCCTCGGGCACCAGCAGGTAGTCGGGCGCCTCCCCGGTCCGGTCGCCGTGATAGACCTCCTCGCGGCGGACCAGATCGAAGCGGCAGCCGGCCGGGTCCGCGTCGCCAAGCGCCGCGACCACCTCCCGCAGCCGCCGTTCCACGGATCGCCGCCGGGCCGGGGTGGCGACGATGCCCCGCGCCTCCCGGCCGGCGAGATTGAGGTTGAGGCCGAAGCATCCGGGGGTCGGCATGTAAACCTCCGTCCGCGCCCAGTCGATCACCTCGCGATAGGTCTGGGTGCCGCGAAACCATTGGGCGAGCGCCAAGTCGTCGCGGGGCACGGCCGCCCCCTCTCCCGCCCCCCCGTCGGGCTCGAAGCAGGTCGCCACCAGCCCGGCGGCGCGCAGCGGCGGCAGCAGGTTGATGTCGGCGGCGCAGGCTCCGAACCCATGATCGGAGGCGACGACCACCAGGGTTTCGGCATCGGTCACCTCCCGCAGCAGCCGGCCGAGGGCTTCGTCGACCTGATCGTAAGCGCGGCGCACGATGTCGCCGGGATCGCCGTCCGCCGCCCAATAGTGATGGCTGATGCGGTCGATCTCGGTGAAGCACACGAACAGGGCGTCCACCGGCCGCGTCCGTTGCAGGTGCAGCACCGTGTCGGCGCGGCCACGGATGTAGTCGGCGGCCCGCGCCGGATAGTCGGCCTGACCGCGATACATGGTCACCAGATCGGAATGGTAGTGCAGCCCCGCTGCCGCCAGATCGGCCGCCAGCGTCGGCGGCTCGGTGTAGCGCAGGGTGTTCGACAGCGGCCAACTGATCATGTAGCCGCCTTTCAGGGCGCGCGGCGGATGCGTCATCGGCATGTTGTAGACGCCCACCCGCCACCCCTGACGCTCCAGCATCGCCCACAGGGGCTCGCGCGCCATTTGCCCGGCGTGAACGGCATGGGCGCCGTAATCGCGCGGCTGGGTGGACCAGAACTGGAAGATGCCATGCCGGCCGGGATCGACGCCGGTGAACATGGACGCCCATCCCGGCGCCGTGTGGGGCGGAAAGGTGGAGCCCAGCCAGCCGCCGAGGCCGTCCCGCCGCAGGGCCGCCAGGGCCGGCAGCCGCCCCGCCGCGATGAGATCCTGGACCACCTCAAGCGAGGCGCCGTCGATCCCGAAAACCAGGAGCCGCAGCGTTTGGACCATGGCATCACCCCATCCGTTTGCCAGAGGGCAGTTCCCGTCACCCGTGCCCGGATGCAACCATCAACCATTGGTGACGTCAATAAGCAATTTTCCGTTGCAATCTTCTTTTCAAGATCGCACGATCCGAAAAATTCTCGCATGAGATGTTACCGCAGAAGGATCGCGCCATGCGGACGCTGGTCATCATTGCCGAGGGCATCGAGCCGACGCTGCTGCACGAGGAGATCGATCACGGACGCCTGCCGTGGTTCGCCGACCGTGCGGCGGCCGGCGCCATGCGGCCGCTGGCCTGCGGCCCGGTGCCCTATGAGCCGTCCAATCTGGCCACCGCCTTCACCGGCCTGGGGCCGGGGCATCATGGCTGCTTTTCCTATTGGGCGAGCCGGGGCGGCACCGGCGGCGACGGCCCGAGGGTGCTCGACACCGCCGATGTGATGGCACCCCGGCTGTGGGAGATGCCGCAGTTCGCCGATGTGCGGATGACGGTCCTCAACGTCCAGCTCACCCATCCGCCGCGACCGATGAACGGCGCCCTCATCAGCTATCCGATGGCCGGCACCCTGCGCGCCAGCCACCCGCCCGACCTGCTGCACCGCCTGGCCCGCGACGGCCACCGCTGGGCCCACGACGTGACCGTCTTTTACAAAGGCCAACCCCTGGAGCAGTTCGCGGCGGCGGCCTGGCAGGCGGCGCGCTATCAGCTCGATGTCGCTTTGGCCCTGGCCGATGACTGCGACCTGATGATCGTCAACCTGACCCTGCCCGATCGCCTGTCCCATTTCCTGTGGCATGAGGTCGAAGCCCCACGGGACACCGCCGACGGGCGGGGCCACGTCAGGCGCGCCTATCACTTCGTGGATGACGCCTGCCGCCGCCTGCAAGAACACTGCACCGGCGCCACCCTGGTGTTTTCCGAGATGGGGTTCGGCGGCCTGGACGGTTTCGTGTCGCTGGACGACCATCTGCGCCGGGCCGGGCTGCAAGTGCTCGATGACGACGGCGCCATCGACGAGCGGCGCTCGCTGGCCCGCGAATCGGTGCAGGGAACCCACGGCGTCCTGCTGCTGGCGGAAGCATCCGGGGCGGTCGAACAGGTGCGCGAGGCGCTGCTGTCCTTCCGCTTCGCCGACGGCGGCCCGGTGCTGGCGGAGGCCCGCCACCGCGACGCGGTGTACGACGGCCCCTATGTGTCACGGGCACCAGACATCGTGGTCCGCCCGGCCGACCCGCGCCGTCCGCCGCTGGGGGATGCCCGTTGGGCCACCCATGTGCGGCGCACCAGCCAGAGCGGCTGGCACCGCGAAACCGGCTTCATCACCGTCGATGGCTGCGATTGGCAGACGTCCGCCCCGGAAACGGTGGAGCTGACCGCCATCGCCCCCACCATCGCCGCCCTGATGGGCCGCGAGTTGCCGGCCGCCGTCACCGCCGCCCCGGTGGCGGTCTGACCCGATGACCCTGCTCGCGCCGCCGCCGGTCTCCGCCGCCGACCATCCCGCCGCTGTGGAGGACCTGATGCCGCTGCTGCATCAGGTACCCGACGCGCACCGCCGGTTCGACCTGCCGGAGACCAAGGCCGGCCTGTCGGGCATGACCTCCGCCCTTCTCGACCGCCTGATCGCCCTTGGCCTGCCGTGGCGGGCGGGGCCGGATGGCCGCCTGTTCGACCGCTACGACCTCGACAACATCGCCCTCTATACCGGGCGGCCGTCGCTTCAGCGCATGGCGATGCGCAGTTGGCGCTCCGCCTTGGCCGCCCTCGACCATCCACGGGGACCGCCCGGATTGGTCGTGGACTACCGCCTGGATGCCGCCCACCAGCGCCCCCGGCCGCTGACCGTGATGACCGCCGCCCATGGCCGCGTCGTCGTCGATGGCGCCGACACACCGCTGTGGCGTGAGGACATCCCGCCCCCTGAGCCGCGATCCCCCACCCCGTTGCCGGAGCCGGTGCGGCGCCTGCTGACCGAGATCATGGCCGGTCTGCGCTTCTTCATGGTGCGCGAGGGCCTGCGCTGGGACTCCGCCTTCTCCCGCCGCACCGGCCTCGCGGAATGCGGCGGCGCCGCCAAGCTGCTGGTGCGGGCGGCGCGGGAGGAGGGGTTCGAGGCCCGCCATGCCTTCGGCCTGATCCTGGCGCAACCCTACGCCACCCCCCACTTCTGGACCGAGTTCCACATAGACGGGCGGTGGATCGCCGTCGACCCGTTGCTGATCCGGGTTCTCCGCGCCACCTGCGGCCTGGACGCCGCCCGATGGCACGAACACCGCTCCCCCGGCGGCGCGCTGTTGCGCCTGAGCGAGGTGGCGGGCTACGACCCGGCGGGCCGTCCGCTGTTGCGCGGCACCACCGAAACAGGATACCGCCTCGACCCGATCGTGACCGCCGGGGAGGAGGACATTCCCGCCTCCTTCTGCGTCACCGTCACGACCGCCGCCGCCAGCGAAAGGAAGACCGATGCCTGAGCAGTCCCACCGCGCCCCCCTTGTCGTCGGCCTCGGCGGCTCCGGCCACGAATGGGCCACCTGCGCCGCCCTGGGCGATCGCGTGGTGGCGGTGGCGGAAGAGCGGGTGACGCGCCGGAAGTATGGCCTCGGCAGCGATCTGCTGGCCGGACACAGCCGCAAGGCCTGCCTGGAGTCGCTGGCGGCGACCGGCGGCGATGTGACCCAGGCCGTCGCCTGCGATCTGGTGCCGCGCTCGTTCACCTTCCCGCTGCGCGACCGGCTGGAGGTCATCGGCCACCATCTCGCCCATGCCCATTGCGCCTTCGCTACCTCCGGGCTGGAGCGGGCGGCGATCCTGGTGGTGGACAATGCCGGCAGCATCCTCGACGGCGCCAAGACGGGGCGCGAGCGGGCGGTGGAGACGGTCAGCCTGTTCGATGCCGGCCCCGACGGGATCACCCTGATCGAGCGTTTCACCGGCATCCACCGCCTGGACGCCGAGACCGAGTCGGACTTCTATCAGGCCGGCGCCACCACCGACTCCCTCGGACACTTCTATCGCAGCGCCAGTCTGGCGCTCGGCTTTTCCTTCCGCAGCCCCATCGGCGGCGGCGTGTTCTCCGAGGACGGCAAGACCATGGGCCTGTCGCCCTATGGCGATAACCGCTATCACGACGAGGTGGCCGCCCTGGTGAGCCTGGACTCGGCCAGCGGCGGCCTGCGCGTTGATCCGCAGGCCGTTGATGCGGTGTTCGCCCGCTGCCTGCACAAAGGCACCTTCGACGAGCGCGCGGCGCTGGCCGCCGCGGTGCAATCCACCCTGGAAACCGCCCTGCTGCATCTGGCGCGGCGCCTGCACGCGCTGACCGGCCACGACGCCCTGTGCATCGCCGGCGGCGTGGCGCTGAACTCGGTCGCCAATGGCCGGCTGGCGCGGGAGACGCCCTTCCGCACGGTCTACGTCCCGCCAGCCCCGAGCGACGACGGCATCGCCCTCGGCTGCGCCGCTTACGGCCTATGGACACGCACCGGCCGGCGGCCGCGCTTCGCCCGCTCCGCCTATCTGGGGCCGGAGCGTCCGGCGACCGATGGCGCCGCCCTCGCCCGCGACGCCGGTCTGACGGCGGAGCGGCCCGACGATCTGATCGCCACGGTCGCCGGCCACCTCGCCGCCGGCCGCATCGTCGCCTGGTTCCAGGGCCGCAGCGAGTACGGCCCGCGCGCCCTCGGGCATCGCAGCATCCTCGCCCTGCCGTCGCCCGGCTTCGTCCGCGACAAGCTGAACCACGAGATGAAACGGCGGGAGTGGTTCCGCCCCTACGCGCCCATGGTACCGCTGGAGGCGACCCGCGATTACTTCGACTTCCCCGGCGAGTCGCCGCACATGTCCTTCGTGGCGCCGGTGCTGCGCCCGGCCGATCTGCCGGCGGCCACCCATGTGGACGGCACCGCCCGTCTGCAAACGGTGGCGGCCGAAGACAATCCGCGCATTCATGCCCTGCTGGGCGAGATCGGCCGCCGCACCGGAACGCCCATCCTGCTCAACACCTCGTTCAACCGGGCCGGCGAACCCATCGTCGAGACCCCGGCGGAAGCGTTGGAGAGCGCCCGCGCCATGACCCTGGACCTGCTGGTGGTGGACGACTGGATCATTCCCCTGTGACCGGGTGGCGAGGGAGCCCTCCATGCGGGTGCTGGTGCTGTCACCGCATGCCGATGATGCGGTGTGGTCGCTGGG
This sequence comes from Pseudomonadota bacterium, assembly GCA_023396465.1. Classification (GTDB taxonomy): domain Bacteria; phylum Pseudomonadota; class Alphaproteobacteria; order Rhodospirillales; family Rhodospirillaceae; genus Caenispirillum. Next base: position 285 of record JAEWWF010000375.1, on the reverse strand, counting down.
TGGCTGGCTGTCACGCCTGACCCGGCGCGGGCATGCCGTCACCGTGGTGACGGTGTTCGACGGCGATCCCGCCTTCGCCCCCCCGGCCGCCGAGCCTTGGCGGCAAATGATGCTGACGGCGACGCGGCGGCAGGAGGACGCGCGGGCCCTCGCCCGCCTGGGGGTGGCGGGCCGCGGCCTCGGGCTCGCCGATGCCGCCCTGCGGCAACACGCCCAGGGCGGCTTTCTCTACCACGCCCCGACCGCCCTGTTCTCTCCGCTGCCCGACGATCTGGCCGCCATGAC
>JAEWWF010000374.1 GCA_023396465.1 Pseudomonadota bacterium | reverse complement strand
CCTGAAGGCGGTCGCGGGCATAGGCGACGGCGCCCTGGTAGGACGCTTCCATGATGCCGAGGCCCTGCACGCCGACGCCCAGGCGGGCGGCGTTCATCATGGTGAACATGGCGCGCATGCCCTTGTGCGGCTCACCCACCAGCCAGCCCTGGGCCTCGTCGAAGTTCATGACGCAGGTGGCGGAGGCCTTGATGCCCATCTTGTGCTCGATGGAGCCGCAGGCGACGCCGTTGCGCGGGCCCACCGAGCCGTCATCCTTGGGCAGGAACTTGGGCACCACGAACAGCGAGATGCCCTTGATCCCGGCCGGCGCGTCCGGCAGGCGGGCGAGCACCAGATGGACGATGTTGTCGGTCAGGTCGTGCTCGCCGGCGGAGATGAAGATCTTGGTGCCGGAGATGCGGTAGGAGCCGTCGTCGTTGGGCTCCGCCTTTGTGCGCACGAGGCCAAGGTCGGTGCCGCAGTGCGGTTCGGTCAGGCACATGGTGCCGGCCCATTCGCCGGAGGTGATTTTCGGCAGGTAGAGGGCCTTCTGTTCCTCGGTGCCGAAGGCCTTGATGGCCTTGTAGGCGCCGTGCGACAGGCCGGGGTACATGCCGAAGCTCATGTTGGCGGAACAGATCATCTCCTCCACCAGCATGTTCACCACGTTGGGCAGGCCCTGGCCGCCGTAGGCGGGGTCGCAGGCCATGCCGGTCCAGCCGCCGTCGCGGAAGGTGTCGTAGGCTTCCTTGAAGCCCGCGGGCGTGCGCACCACGCCGTTGTCGAAGTGGCAGCCTTCCTCGTCGCCGGAGCGGTTGAGCGGGAACAGCACGTTCTCGCACACCTTGCCGGCCTCTTCGAGCACGGCATCGACCAGATCGGGGGTGGCTTCCTGATACCCGGGCAGTTCGGCGACCTTCTGCGATCCCAGCAGGTCGTAGAACACGAAGCGCATGTCGCGCAGGGGAGCCTTGTAAACGGCCATTGATCCTTGTCCTTTTCCTTGGGCTGCCCGAGCCTAGTTCCGCAGCGGCCTGCCGGTTTCGAGCATGTGCTCGACGCGGGCCAGCGTGGCGGGGTGACGCACCAGGGTGTTGAAGGCGTCACGCTCCAGGGACAGCACCTCGTCCTCGCTCATCTCGACGGTCATGTCGGCCTCGGGGCCGCCGGTGAGCACCCAGGCGAGCTTGCCGGCCACCACCTCGTCGTGGGGCGTCGCGCGGCCGAGCTTGCGGAAGCCCTGCACCGCCATTTCCAGCGCCACCAGGCCGGTTTCGCCGGGCAGGCGGAAGGTGGGCTTCTCCGGCGGCTGGTAGCCATCGACCATCGCCAGGGCGCGGGCCTTGGCATCGGCCAGCAGGCGGTAGCGGTTCATGGTGATGCCGTCGGTGGGGCGCAGGAACAGGTGTTCCTGGGCCTCCGCCGCCGACTTGGCGACGGTGGCGACGGAAATGATCTCGAACGCCTTGCCGACCGCCGGCATGGGGCCCTTGGGCGCCTTCGGGTTGGCCTGCCAGCGGGCGAGCATCTCCTTGCAGCCGCCCCAGCCGGGGATCAGGCCGACACCGGGCTCCACGAGGCCGATGTAGGTCTCGGCATGGGCCTGGACGGCATCGGCGTGCAGCACGATCTCGCAGCCGCCGCCGAGCGCCATGCCCGAGGGCGCGGCGACGACGGGGAAGGGGGCGTACTTCAGCGCCTGATAGGCCTGCTGGCCCTTCTCCACCAGTTCCTCGATCTGGCTCCACGCCGCGATGTTGGCGGCGAACAGGGCGAGGCCGAGGTTGGCGCCGACCGAGAAGTTGCTGCCTTCGTTGTAGATCACCAGCGCCTTGAAGCCGCGCTGCACCACCGGGATGGACTTCTCGATCCCCTTCAGCAGTTCGGGGTCGAGGGAGTTCATCTTGCTGGTGAACTCCAGGCAGGCCACGCCGTCGCCGATGTCCCACAGGGAGGCGGAGGCGGTCTTCACCAGCGGCTTGGCGGTGCGCTTGATGTCTTCCAGCATCACCACGCCCTCGGCCCGGCGCACCGGGTGATAGGCGCCGTCGGGGCCGAGCTGTTCGCGGCTCGCCCCCTCGATGCGGTAGAACGGACGCCCGGCGGCGGTCTCCAGCAGGGCGGGGACGGCGATGCCCTCGGCCTTCAGCACCTGCACGAAGCGGCCGGTGCCGATCTTGTCGATCAGCTCGAACGGGCCCTGCTTCCAGTTGTAGCCGAGGCGCATGGCTTCATCGACGGCGGCCACCTCGTCGGCGGCTTCCGGCACCAGGGCGGCGGCATAGGCCAGCGTGCGGGCCATGACGGCGCGGGCGTACTGGCCGCCCTTGTCGGCGTGGCCGAGCAGCGCGGCAGCGCCGCCGGCCTTGGCGGCCTCCAGGCTGTCCAACTGCGGCTTTTGCGTCGGGCGGTACTCGCCCGTTTGCAGATCAATGGCTTCCTTGACCTTGCCGCCGCCGGCCTTGTTGACGCGGTAGAAGCCGCCCTTGCCCTTGCGGCCGGTGTAGCCCTCGGCGATCATTTTTTCCACCAGCGACAGGTCGCGGTCGATCTGGTGGAAGGCGTCGGTTTCCGGCAGCGCCTTGACCATGGAGCCGAGCACATGCGGCATGAGGTCGAGGCCGACCAGGTCGATAAGCGCGAACACGCCGGTCTTCGGGATGCCGAACGGGCGGCCGATGATGGCGTCGGCTTCTTCCACCGTCAGGCCGAGGCGGCGGGCTTCGGTGACGCCGGCCAGCAGCCACAGGATGCCGAGGCGGTTGGCGATGAAGCCCGGCCGGTCCTTGCACACCACCACCGACTTGCCGAGGCGGTGGTCGCAGAACTCGGTCACCGCCTGGGCGGCGTCGGGGCGCGTCTGCGGGCTGGTGACCAGCTCCAGCAGGCGCATGTAGCGCGGCGGGTTGAAGAAGTGGGTGATGAGGAAGTCGCGCTTGAAGCCGTCCGGCAGGCCGCCGGTCAGCATCTCCAGCGGGATGGTGGAGGTGTTGGACGACACCACGCTGCCCGGCTTGCGCACGTCTTCAAGCTTGCGGTAGAGCGCCTGCTTGATGTCCAGGCGCTCGATCACCGCCTCGACGATCCAGTCGCAGTCGGCCAGCAGGTCGAGGTTGTCCTCGATGTTGCCGGTCTGGATCAGCTTGGCGTTGCGCTTGTGCATGAAGGGCGCGGGATCGGCCTTCAGCATCTTCTGCACCGCCGTTTCGGCGATGACGTTGCGGTTGCGGCTGCCCTCGGGAACGATGTCGAGCAGGACGACGGGGATGCCGGCATTGGCGACATGGGCGGCGATGCCGGCACCCATGACGCCGGCGCCGATCACCGCGACCTTCTGGATGGGGGTCTCGGTCTTCGACGTCATGTCACACGGCCTCCAGGATGGTGGCGATGCCCTGGCCGCCGCCGATGCACTGGGTGGCGAGGGCGAACTGCTTGCCCTCGCGCTTCAGCAGCGCGGCGGCCTTGCCGGTGATGCGGGCGCCGGTGGCGCCGAGCGGGTGGCCAAGGGCGATGGCGCCGCCGTCCAGGTTGATCTTGTCCGGGTCGAGGCCGAGATCGCGGATGCAGGCCAGGGCCTGGGCGGCGAAGGCTTCGTTCAGTTCCACGATGTCGATGTCGCTGGCGGACAGACCGGCCCGCTTCAGGGCCTTCTGGCTGGCCTGGATGGGGCCGAGGCCCATGACCTCGGGGGCGCAGCCGGAGACGGCGATGGCGCGCACACGGGCCAGGATCGGCAGGCCGTGGGCCTTGGCGTAGTCCTCGCTGCACACCAGCACGGCGGCGGCGCCGTCGGTGAGCGGGCTGGAGGTGCCGGCGGTGACCGTGCCCTTCTCGTCGAAGGCGGGCTTCAGGCCGCCCAGGCTTTCGGCGGTGGTGTCGGCGCGGATGCAGCCGTCTTCCTTGACCCCGGCCACCGGCACGATCTCGGCCTCAAGGCGGCCCTCGCCCTGGGCGGCGGCGGCCTTGCGGTGGCTGTCGACGGCGAAGGCTTCCTGATCGGCGCGGCTGATCTGGTACTTGGTGGCGACGTTCTCGGCGGTGACGCCCATGCTGATGTAAGCCTGCGGCATGGCGCGGTAGAGGCCGGCATTGGGCATCGGGTTGAAGCCCATCATCGGCACCCGCGTCATGCTCTCGACCCCGGCGCACAGGAACGCCTCGCCGGCATTCATCTGGATGGCGCCGGCCGCTTGATGCACCGCCTGCATGGACGAGCCGCAGAAGCGGTTGACGGTGACTCCCGCCACGGTGAGGCCAAGGTCGGCCAGGAAGCCGATCAGGCGGGCCACGTTCAGCCCCTGCTCGCCCTCGGGGAAGGCGCAGCCGACGATGAGATCTTCCACGTCGGCGGTGTTCACGCCGGTACGCTCGACCAGGGCGCGCAGCACCTGGGCGGCCATGTCATCGGGGCGGACCTTGGTCAGGGCGCCCTTGTTGGCGGGATGGAAGGCCGATCGCGCGTAGCCGGCAATCACCACGTTCTTCATGTGCGTCACTCCGTCTTCGTCCGATGCCGTCGCCGCCGGCCGGTCAGGGGCGGGCGGCGGACCGGCTCATTCGTCCAGATGTTCGTCGGGGTCGTCGTCGGTCGGCGCGGCGTGCCGACGGCGCTTGGCCTTGGGGGCCGGTTCGGCGAGGATGGCGTCGGGGTCGAGGCCCTTGTTGCGCAGGCCGTCGACCACGAGCTTCTCGATATCCTTCAGTTCCGACACCGTGGTCTCGATGTCGCGGCGCTGGATTTCCAACGCTTCCAGCCGCTGCCACACCTTGCGGCGCAAAAGCCGCATCTGTTCCGTCTGGCTGGTGTCGACCACGTAGAGGTCAAGGTATTCCTTGATCTCCGACAGGCTGAACCCCAGCCGCTTGCCGCGCAGGATGAGCAGCAGGCGGGCCCGGTCGCGATGGGTATAGACCCGCGTGGCACCGGCGCGCTTGGGGTTGAGCAGGCCCTTCGCCTCGTAGAAGCGAATGGCGCGCGGCGTCACGTTCAGGTCATCGGCCAGTTCCGTCACGGTATAGAACTGCTGGTCGGTCATGCGTCGGTCTCCCCCGGACTCCCCGCCCGCTGTCGTAGGGGCAGTGGTCAGACAGCTACGTCCTGTGGGTGACGTATACGTCATCGCGTGGGCCATGGGGAGTCCTCGGTTACCTAGCGTCAGTCAAAAAAAGAGACGGTCTCGGATGGTCAGCCTTGGCCGCCGCCTTGGGCGGCATGGCGGGCCTTTTCCTCTTCCACCAGTTCCTTGCGCGACAGCTTGCCGACCATGGTCTTGGGCAGGGAGTCGCGGATCTCGATGGCCTTGGGCAGTTCGATGCGCGAAATCTTGTCGGTGAGGAAGCCGCGCAGCTCCTCGGGCGTGGCGTCGGTGCCGTCCCGCAGGGTGACGAAGCACTTGGGCGCCTGCCCACGGTATTCATCGGGGATGCCGATGCAGATGCACTCCGCCACCGCCGGATGCAGGTAGAGGGCTTCCTCGATCATGCGCGGATAGACGTTGTAGCCACCGGCGATGATCACGTCCTTGATGCGGTCGACCAGGAAGATATAGCCGTCCTCGTCCATGTAGCCGACGTCGCCGGTGCGCAGGAAGCCGCCGCTCAAGGTCTTGGCGCTCTCCTCCGGCCGCTTCCAATAGCCGGCCATCACCTGCGGGCCGGCGACGGTCAACTCGCCGCGCTCGCCCTGGGCGACCGGATCATGCGGTTCTTCCAGGCCACGGATGACCACCTGGGTGCCTTCCAGCGGCAATCCGATGGAGCCCGCCTTGACGACCCCGCCGACCGGATTGCAACTGACCACCGGCGCGGCTTCGGTCAGGCCGTAGCCTTCCACCAGGGCGCAGCCGGTCAGCTCCTCGAACCGCTTCTTCACTTCCACCGGCAGCGGCGCACCGCCGGAGATGCAGACTTGCAGGCTCGACAGATCGTGATTGCGCAGCTCGGGAGAGTTGTTGATGGCGGTGTAGATGGTCGGCACGCCGGGGAACAGGGTCGGCCGCTTGCGGTGGATGGTCTTCAGCACCTGCTTCATTTCAAAGCGCGGCAGCAGGATGATCTCCGCCCCCATCTGGGTGGCCAGGTTCTGCGCCACGGTCATGGCGAAGACGTGGAAGAATGGCAACACCGCCAGCATCCTGCCGCCGCCGTCCTCCAGCATCGGCACCACCCGGCGCAGTTGCTCGCAATTGGCGGTGATGTTGGCGTGGGTCAGCATGGCGCCCTTGGGCACGCCGGTGGTGCCGCCGGTATATTGCAGAACCGCGACGTCGGTCTTCGGCGAGATCGGCGCCCGCGTCGGCGTGCCGGCGTTGGCGATCAGCTTGTCGAAGCCGATGTGCTGGAGATCGTCGGGCACCGGCGCCAGCTCGCTGCGTTTGAGCACGCTGAACAGCAGGCTCTTCACCGGCGGCAGGATGCCGGCCATGGTGCAGACCACGATGCGCTCAAGGCAGGTGCTTTCAAGGCAGGCCGCCACCTTGGGATAGATCTGTTTGAGGTCGAGCGTCACCATGATGCGGGTGCCGCTGTCGTTGATCTGATAGGCCAGCTCCCGCTCGACATAGAGCGGGTTGTAGTTCACCACCGTGCCGCCGATCTTCAGGATGGCGAAATAGCAGATGGTGAAATAGGGCGAGTTGGGCAGGCACAGACCGACCCGCGTGCCGGGACCGACGCCCATTTGCTGGAAGCCGTGGGCGGCGCGGTTCACCAGCGCCATGGTCTCGGCATAGGTGTACTTCTTGCCGAGGAAGTCGAGGTAGGGCCGGTCCGGGAAACGCTCGGCGCTGTCTTCCAGAAGGCTCGCTACGGCGCGGCCGACGATGGGGGCGCCGCGGGCGTGTTCGGGGCCGAGGCTGCCGCTGGCCGCCGTCGGTGCGGTGCCGGCGGACTGCGCGTGTCGCGTCATGGTCTCGCTCATCGTGTCACCTGTGGGCTGGGCGGACGTTCCAGGGCCCCCGGTATGCTCCACCCGTGTCCGGGGGGAGAGGGAGAGACCGGATGGTTTGCATCCGGGGGCCTGGATCCGTGGTTCTAAGGACGAGGTAAGGTCGCCGGCTTAGAACGTCACCTTCACCTGGGCGGCGATGATGTCGATGCTGCTTTCATAGCTGCCGCGCAGACGGTGTTCCGCCAGGCCGCCCCCTTCGTTGCCGAGGTCGACGTTGACCTTGTCCACCCAGATATGGGTATAGGCCAGATTGCCGACCACGCCGGGCATGAACTCATAGCCGATGCCGGCCGACAGCCAGGTGCGGTCGCCATCGGGCACGCGCGGGGTGCGGGTGGCGTCGGGCACCGGGCTCTGGTCATAGGCGACGCCGAGCTGGAGCTTCAGCTTGTCGTTGGGCTTCCAGGTGGCGCCGAGGGAGTAGAACCAAGTGTCTTCCCAGTGCTCCGGCGTCGAGCTGAGCAGGCTGCCGTTGTCGCGATAGACCGACAGTTCGCGGAACAGCGACCAGTTGGTCCAGGCCACATCCGCCATCATGGCGAACTGCGGGCTGAATTCGTGATAGACGCCGATGGAGGCGGTGTCCGGCAGGGTCAGCTTGGCGCTGCCGCCGCTATTGGCGAAGCTGGCGGCCAGCAGCGGGTTGGCGGCCACGGCGGCCGGCACGTTGCTGAACTCGACGTCGCCGTCCAACTCATGGGTGATGCGGGAGCGGTAGGACAGGCCGACGCGGGTGGTCTCCAGCGGCTGAAGCATGACGCCGAGGGTGTAGCCAACGGCCAGATCGCTGCCCGTGACCTTCGACTTGGTGTCGAAGTTGGGGTTGCCCGCCAGGGCGGCGTTGCCGGTGACGCCGGCCAGCACCGAGCCGGTATCGACCGCCTTGGTCAGTTCCGCTTCGGCATGCTGGAACACCGGACCGCCGCCGATGGAGAGCCAGTCGTTGGCCTTCCAGGCGATGGACGGCTGCACGGCGATGGTCCGCAGGTCCGATTTCAGGGCATGATAGCGGCCGACCCAACGGTCGTCATAGTCGGTCACCAGGCCGAAGGGGGTATTGACCGACAGGCCGAGCTTCAGGGTCTCGCTGAGGTCATACATGCCGTACAGCGCCGGAACTAGCGCGTTGTCGACGGCATCGCCCTGATTCGGATTGCCCTGGATGGGGGCGCCGTTGAGCGCGTTGAGCGGCGCCAGCATCGGCGAGCTGTCGAGGTAGCTGAGGCCCGAGCCTTCGTCGGTGAACTCGGCGCGGGGAGCGATGTAGCTCACCGTCGCGTCGGTCTGATGGCCGGACAGGTTGGTCATGCCGGCCGGATTGAAAAAGATGGTCGACAGATCCTGCGCCTTGGCCGTGGAGCCGGCGAAAGCATTGCCGAGGCCCTCGGCACTCTGCTCCTTGAGCTGGAAGCCGGACGCCTGCGCGTCGGCGGCCACGCCAACAGCCGCCATGAGCCCGACCACCGGCGCCAGACGGGCTCCTCCCGCGAATTTCCGCATCAGATGTCCTCCCTACGGGTCTTTTTGGTCACCGCTCTGCGGCGGTGTCCCTGGATCGGTGTCTACAGTAAACGGGACGTGCGTGACGTCAAGAGTTTTTGGGTGACGTATACGTCACTTGTTCATTCGGATGTGATCCGTTGATGGACATAGAGCCCGCAGGAATGCGCCGCACAAGGCTTTTGCGGTGCAGCATGACCTATACGTCATCTTGGCGACGGAGGGTCTTCCTTTGGTTGCGGCAGGACTGCGGTTTTCTGGGTCCAAATGAGGTAGTCCGGTTGCGACCATGCTTCCGCTGATGATTGAGCCGCCGTATTGGAAGGCAGGGTGCTGTCGGCGCCTACCGCTGTCGCCGCGGGCGTTCCCTTCCCGCGACTCGGATGCTGTGGCACCTTGTCGGCCCATGCAGCCGGAGCCTTTCGCATGATCGCCGATGCCGCCGATGCCAACCGTCATCCGTTCTGGCAGTTCTCGCTGCGGGCTTATGCCCGGCCGGGTGTCGCGGCGGCCTGCCTCGGGCTTCAGGAGTCACGGGGAGCGGATGTCAACGTCGTGTTGCTGACGGTATGGCTGGCGAGCCAGGGCAGGAGGCTGGATGCGGCGACCCTGGACAGGGTGCGGGCGGTGTCGCGGCGGTGGCAGGCCGACGTGGTGGGGCCGGTGCGGGCGGCGCGGCGGGCGGCGAAGGCCATGGCGCCCGGTCTCTACGCTCAACTCAAGGCGACCGAACTGGCCTGCGAACAGGCGGAGCAACTGGCCCTGGCGGCCCTGGTGGCCGATCTGCCGACAGCGGCAGTAACCGCATCCGACCGCGTGCAACTGGCGACGGCGGGGCTCCGCGCCTGCCTTCTGGCGGCGCCCCACGTCGCGGAGGTGACGGACGAGGAAGCGGGCTGGCTGACGGCCTTGGCGGCGGTGGCCGGCACGCTCTTCGTCACGCCGACGGACGCGGCCGGCCGTCCTCCGTCAGCTTGACGTAGACCAGGGCGGTCATCAGGGCATCGTTGAAGGCGTCGTGCGCCTCCCGCTCCGGCAGGGCGAGGGCGTGCAGGATGCTGCCGAGGCGGAGGTCGACATTGCCGTTATAATGAGCGCCGAGGCTCTTGATGCGGCGGTCGTAGTAAAGGGCGCTGACGTCGATCTGCCGGTTGGGCAGCCCGACGCCGAGCCACGGCCGCAGGTACTTGTTCACTATGGCGACATCGAATTCCAGGTAGTATCCGACCAGCGGCCGGCCGCCGATGAAGCGCAGGAACTGGTCCAGCGCCTCGCGCACCGGCAGGCCGTCGGCGACGTCCATCTGCCGCAGGCGGTTCACCTTGATGGCATCGGCGGCGATGGTCCGCTGCGGCCGCACGATCAGCTCCAACCGCTGGCTGGCCAGCACCCGGTTGCCGCGGATGCGCACGGCACCGATCGACAAAAGCTCCGCCGTCGTCGGGTCGAGGCCCGACGTTTCGCAGTCGAAGCACACCAGTTCGTTCGCCGCCGCCGGATCGGGCTCGAACAGAAACCCGTAAGCGGGGTCTTTCAGGCGGCGGCGGCCGAGGGCGTTGCGCAGGCCGGCAAACAGGGCGGTCATGAGAAGGCCGCCAGTTTGAAGTGATGCGACAGCAGCCCCTTGAACTCCTTCACCAGCAGAAGGCTGTCTTTCAGCAGGTCGCGTTGCAGCTTGTGCAGGGTGCGGGTCTGCACGAAGTTGTCACCGTCGTCGAGACCGAGGGCGGTCGCCTCCAGCCGCCCCTTCAGCCGCAGGTCGAGCAGGAAGGCCAGCGCGTCGATGAGGTCGTCGGCGAACTTGCGGTCGAGCACCCCCTGGCGGGCCAGGTCCTCGATGCGGTCGAAGGTGTTGGTGCCCTGGATGTGCTTTTCCAGGGCCAGGGCGCGGGCGCCGTGGACGATGGGGAAGACGCCGCCCTTCTTGATGTCGAGCATGCCGGCGTGCTCGTGCTTCTCGGTGATGAGCTGGTGGAACAGGCCGATCGGGGTGTCGAACTGCAACACCGGCCGGGCGAAATGGCTGAAAAACGCCTGGTTGTCTGTCAGGCGGCCGTACAGGCTGTCGCGCAGGGCGGACAGCAGGGCGCCGTCGCCGGCCACATAGGCGCTGTCGGTGAGGGCGGCGAGGTTGAGGTGGCCTTCCTCGCTCGGCTGTGTCATCCAACCGCGGATGGCGTCGCCGTAGCCGGAGACGGTGCGCACCCAGGCTTCGTTGGTGACCATCATGTTGCCGGGGCAGGGCGGGTAGCCGAAAGCCAGCAGGGCGCGGTTGAAGTTGGCGCAGAAGCCGGCCACCAACTCCGGCCGCAGGCCGTGGTCGTCGCGCAGGATGAGGGCGTTGTCCTGGTCGGTGCGCAGGATCTGCTCGCCGCGCCCTTCCGAGCCCATGACGATCAGACAGCTGTTCTCGCGCACCGCCGGCGGCGCCAGGAATTCGTAAAGCTTGCCGTAGATCTTGCGGTTGAGGGCGGTGACCAGTTCGGTGATATGGCGGATCTTGACGCCCGACCCGTGCAGCGCCGTCACCAGCGGCAGCATGCCGTCGGCGGCCCGTTTCAGGTCGTCGATGGTCTCGGCGCGATCCACCTGGGTGGTGACCAGATGGCTGTGACTGCTCATGTAACTGAGCAGGTCGGTCAGTTCCAGCACTCCGAAGACGGTGCCGTCCTTCAGCACCGGCAGGCGCTTGACGCCGTGCTTGGTCATCAGGATCTGGGCGTTGAACAGGAAGTCGTCGGCCTCGATGGTGACCGGGTCGTAGGTGCAGATGTCACCCACCGCCGTATCCAGCGGCCGCTCATCGAGCAGGATGGCCTCGCGGATGTCGGTGCCCGACAGCACGCCGATGCGGCCCTGGGGCGTCGAGACCAGCAGGCTGGTGGCCCGCCGCTCCTTCATCAGCCGCGCCGCCTGCCGCACCGGCATGGCGGCGGCGGTGAAGATGGGCGGGTGCAGGTAGGCTTCCGCCACCCGCGCCACCATGAACGACGCCATGCCGCGGGTGGACAGCATCTCCGCCTGGGCGGCCAGCTTCTCGGTCAGGCTCTGGAACCAGAACCGCTCGAACTCGGCGTTGTCCTGGGTGAGCTTGAGGAAGAGGGCGCGCGGCAGCAGGTAGGCGATGGTTTCCTCCGCCGCCTCGAAACGGCTGCCGGCGCGCTCCTTCAGCAGCGCCAGCGGGTCGAAGGCGTCCTTGATGGTGTAGGTGTTGACGATATCGCCGTCGCCGCCGCGCTCGATCACATGGCCCTTGATGACCACGAACAGGTGGTCCGGCGCCACTTCCGGGGCGATCAGGACGTCGCCGGCGCGGTAGTAGCCGATGTCGAGCGCCGCCGCCATCTGCTCGCGCTCGCGCGGGCGCAGCCGGTCGAAGGGCGGGGCGGTGAAATCGAAATGCTTGGGCATGGACCTGTGCTGCTCCCCCACCTTGTATCCCGATCCGTGCCGGGACTGCGGCGGCGGATCTCAGCATGAAACGAGACGTGGAAAAATGCCCCGAAAGCCATGGGGCCTTCGGGGCGAGGCGGGACGGTCCGGCCGGGGTCGTCGCGCGGGACGACGGCTCCGGCCGGCGCCGGTTCAGTGCGCCGAGGCGCCCTCGGCCCCGAGGCCGGTCTGGGAGCGGACGTATTGGTCGTCGAAGGCCAGCCGTTCCGCTTCCGCCTGCTTGGAGGTGTCCAGCAGCGAGAACACCCAGATGCCGACGAAGGCGATGGTCATGGAGAAGATGGCCGGGTTCTTCCACGGCACGATGGCCGCGTCGTTGCCCAGCACCTCCACCCACACCGTCGGGCCGAACAGCACCAGCAGCACCGCCGAGGCGAGGCCGAGGAAACCACCGTAGAAGGCGCCCTTGGTGGTCAGCTTCTTCCAGAACATGCTGTAGAACAGCACCGGGAAGTTCACCGACGCCGCGATGGCGAAGGCGAGGCCGACCATGAAGGCGATGTTCTGGTTCTCGAAGGCGATGCCGAGCAGCACCGCGACGACGCCCAGCACCAGGGTGGTCATCTTGGAGACGCGGATTTCGTCCTTGTCGGTCGCCTTGCCCTTCTTGACCACCATGGCATAGAGGTCGTGCGACACCGCCGAGGCGCCGGACAGGGTCAGGCCGGCCACCACCGCCAGGATGGTGGCGAAGGCGACGGCCGAGATGAAGCCGAGGAAGAAGTCGCCGCCCACCGCTTTCGACAGGTGGATGGCCGCCATGTTGGTGCCGCCGACCAGCTTGCCGGCGGCGTCGGTGAATTCCGGGTGGCCGAGCACCAGCACGATGGCGCCGAAGCCGATGACGAAGGTGAGGATGTAGAAGTAGCCGATGAAGCCGGTGGCGTAGAACACCGATTTGCGGGCTTCCTTGGCGTCGGCGACGGTGAAGAAGCGCATCAGGATGTGCGGCAGACCGGCGGTGCCGAACATCAGCGCCAGGCCGAGCGAGATGGCATCGAGCGGGTCGCTCACCAAACCGCCGGGCGCCATGATGGAGAGGCCCTTGGCATGAACCTCGGTGGCGGCGGTGAACAGCTTCTCGAAGCTGAAGCCATAGTTGGCCAGCACCATGCCGGCCATGAAGGTGGCGCCCGACAGCAGCAGCACCGCCTTGATGATCTGCACCCAGGTGGTGGCCAGCATGCCGCCGAAGGTGACGTAGGCGATCATCAGGGCGCCGACGATGACCACCGCCACGATGTAATCGAGGCCGAACAGCAGCTGGATCAGCTTGCCGGCGCCGACCATCTGGGCGATCAGGTAGAGCGCCACCACGGTCAGGGTGCCGCAGGCGGCCAGGATGCGGATCTGGGTCTGTTGCAGGCGGAAGCTGGCGACGTCGGCGAAGGTGAACTTGCCGAGGTTGCGCAGGCGCTCCGCCACCAGGAACAGGATCACCGGCCAGCCGACCAGGAAGCCGATGGAATAGATCAGCCCGTCGAAGCCCGACGCGAACACCAGCGCCGAAATGCCCAGGAACGAGGCCGCCGACATGTAATCGCCGGCGATGGCGAGGCCGTTCTGAAAGCCGGTGATGCCGCCGCCGGCGGCATAGAAATCCTTCGCCGACTTCGTCTGACGGGCGGCCCAGAAGGTGATGCCGAGGGTGCCGGCGACGAACAGGAAGAACATGACGATGGCAGTCCAGTTGGTGGACTGCTTCTGCACCTCGCCGGAGATGGCATCGGCGGCGAGGGCGAGCGCGGGCAGGCCGCCGGCAAGGGTGCCGGCGACACCCGCCGCGAGGCGGGAGAGGGTACGGCTCATGCTTGCTTCGCCTCCTCGATGATCTGGCGGGTCAGGTCGTCGAACTCGCCATTGGCACGGCGGACGTAGACGCCGGTCAGCACGAAGGCGGAGACGATGATGGCGATGCCGATGGGAAAGCCGATGGTGGTCGTCGCGCCTTGCCACAGCGGCATGCCGAGGCTCTTCGGCGCGAAGGCGATTACCAGGATGAACCCGTAGTAGATGGCAAGCATGACGGCGGACAAGGTCCAGGCGAACGTGCTGCGCTTGCGGCAGAGTTCCTGGAACTTGGGATTCCGCCGCACCTTTTCATTGATGTCAGCGCTCATGTGGAGGCCCCCGTGTCGTTGGACGATGGGCGCGAGTTCCCCGCCTGCGAAGCCTGCGCGGAGCATCCTCCCGGCTGCGACGGTGTTCTTGATCGCGTTCTTGTTGTTGCGATGCAAGCTAGCCTGTCGGGCAGGTGCCGCCAAGCCCGTTTCAACCCCCTCCGCCGAAAAATTCTGTTCCCATCCATCGGTTTTCCTATGGTTCCACGGGAACACACTGAACGGGCAACAGAATCAGGGGAATACCTGATCTACCCGGTTGGGTGGTTTTCGGCCTTCGCACATGCAAAGACCAAGTGCGGTACTCAGATATTCTACATTATTTTTGCGTGGATTGGTGGAACGTGCTAAGCCATGATGCAGGGTCGCCGTTGTCTCCCCTCGGGAGGTGGGCGCAATAGAGGCTGCCACCACGGATCGAGGCAAGGCGGCCACGGACGGACTCGGTAAGAAAATAGGGGGATGCGCCGCCATGGGCCAGCGCGTGGAGACGTTCTATGACGTGATTCGCCGGCGTGGCGTCTCCCGTCGCAGCTTCCTCAAGTTCTGTAGCCTCACCGCCGCCAGCCTGGGTCTCAGCCCCGTCATGGCGGCTCGCATGGCGGAAGCCATGGAGACCAAGCCGCGCATCCCGGTGATCTGGCTGCACGGGCTGGAATGCACCTGCTGCACGGAAAGCTTCATCCGCTCCGCCCACCCGCTGGTGGCCGACGTGCTGCTGTCGATGATCTCGCTCGATTACGACGACACCATCATGGCGGCGGCCGGCCATCAGGCCGAGGCCATCCTCGACGAGACGCTGAAGGAGCATTACGGCAACTACATCCTGGCGGTGGAGGGTAATCCGCCGCTGGCCGAGGACGGGGTGTTCTGCATCCCCGGCGGCGAGCCCTTCATCAACAAGCTGAAGCGCATGTCGTCGGGCGCCAGCGCCGTCATCGCCTGGGGCTCCTGCGCCTCGTGGGGCTGCGTGCAGGCGGCCAAGCCGAACCCGACCCAGGCGACGCCCATCCACAAGGTCATCACCGACAAGCCGGTGATCAAGGTGCCGGGCTGCCCGCCCATCGCCGAGGTGATGACCGGTGTGGTCACCTACATGCTCACCTTCGGCACCCTGCCGGCGCTCGACCGCCAGGGCCGGCCGAAGATGTTCTACAGCCAGCGCATCCACGACAAATGCTACCGCCGGCCGCACTTCGACGCCGGCCAGTTCGTCGAGGAGTGGGACGACGAGGGCGCGCGCAAGGGCCATTGCCTCTACAAGATGGGCTGCAAGGGTCCGACCACCTACAACGCCTGTTCCTCGGTGCAGTGGAACGAGGGCGTGTCATGGCCGGTCAAGTCGGGCCACGGCTGCCTCGGCTGCTCGGAAGAGGATTTCTGGGACAAGGGCAGCTTCTATTCCCGCCTGGAGACGATCAAGGCCTTCGGCGTCGAGGGCACGGCCGATGAACTGGGCATCGCCGCCGCCACGGCGGTGGGCACCGGCATCGCCGCCCATGCCGCCGCCAGCGCCGTGAAGCGCATCGTCCAGAAGCCCGCCACGCACGACCGCCGCCCGCAGGACGGCGGCGGCGACCACGCCTGACGGGAAGGGGGAGACTGACCGATGACTCTGGTGACGCCCAACGCCGCCAATCTTGACGCCTCCGGCCGCCGCGTGGTGGTTGACCCGGTGACCCGCATCGAGGGTCACCTGCGCCTGGAAGTGAACGTCGATGACAGCAATGTCATCACCAATGCCGTGTCCACCGGCACCATGTGGCGCGGCATCGAACTGATCCTGAAGGGCCGCGACCCGCGCGATGCCTGGGCCTTCGTGCAACGCATCTGCGGCGTCTGCACCGGCACCCACGCGCTGACCAGCGTGCGGGCGGTGGAGGACGCGCTCGGCATCCAGATCCCCGAGAACGCCAACACCATCCGCAACATCATGCAGCTGGCGCTGTATGTGCATGACCACCTGGTCCACTTCTATCACCTGCACGCGCTGGATTGGGTGGACGTGGTCTCGGCGCTGTCGGCCGATCCCAAGGCGACCAGCGAACTGGCGCAGAGCATCTCGGCGTGGCCGATGTCGTCGCCGGGCTACTTCCGCGATCTCCAGGGGCGGCTGAAGAAGTTCGTCGACGGCGGCCAGTTGGGCCCGTTCAAGAACGGCTATTGGGGCCATCCGGCCTACAAGCTGCCGCCCGAGGCCAACCTGATGGCGGTGGCGCACTACCTGGAGGCGCTCGACTTCCAGAAGGAAATCGTCAAGATCCATGCCATCTTCGGCGGCAAGAACCCGCACCCGAACTGGCTGGTCGGCGGCGTGCCGGCGCCCATCAACATGAACGCCACCGGCGCGGTGGGCGCGATCACCATGGAGCGGCTGAACCTCGTCAGCTCCATCATCGACCGCACGATCCAGTTCGTGGAACAGGTCTACCTGCCCGACCTGATGGCCATCGCCTCGTTCTACAAGGACTGGGGCGCCATCGGCGGCGGCCTGTCGTCGCTCAACGTGCTGTCCTACGGCGACATCCCGGAACGGGCCAACGACTACTCCGCCGACAGCCTGCTGCTGCCGCGCGGCGCCATCATCGGCGGCGACCTGACCAAGGTGCACGAGGTCGACCTGCGCGACCCGTCGGAGATCCAGGAGTTCGTGTCGCATTCCTGGTACAAGTACGCCGACGAGGGCAAGGGCCTGCACCCGTGGGACGGCGTGACCGAGGTCAACTTCGACCCCGGCCCCGGCTTCAAGGGCACCAAGGACCATATCGAGCAGTTCGACGAAAGCGCCAAGTACAGCTTCCTGAAGGCGCCGCGCTGGAAGGGTCACGCCATGGAAGTGGGGCCGCTGGCCCGCTACATCCTCGGCTACGTCCAGGGCAACCCCGAGTTCAAGGAGCCGGTGGACAAGCTGCTGCGCGACCTCGACGTGCCGCTGGCGGCGGTGTTCTCCACCCTCGGCCGCACCGCGACGCGCGGGCTGGAATGTCAGTGGGCGGCGGAGAAGCTGAAGCACTTCCACCTGAAGCTGCTGGCCAGCATCAAGGCCGGCGACACCTCCACCGCCGCCGTCGACAAATGGAAGCCGGAAACCTGGAAGGCCGATGCCAAGGGCGTGGGCTTCACCGAGGCGCCGCGCGGCGCGCTCGGCCACTGGATCCACATCCAGAACGGCAAGATCGCCAACTATCAGGCCGTGGTGCCGACCACCTGGAACGGCAGCCCGCGTGACCCGGCCGGCAATGTCGGGGCGTTCGAGGCGTCGCTGCTCGGCACGCAGATGCACGACCCGCACCTGCCGCTGGAGATCCTGCGCACCATCCACAGCTTCGACCCCTGCCTCGCCTGTTCGACCCACGTCATGAGCCCGGACGGCAGCGACGTCACCGTCACCGTCCGCTGAGGGAGGGCTTGGCCATGAGCGCCTATACGAGCAAGGAAGCGCTGAAGGAAGTCGAAGCCCTCGGCGCCCGGCAGTCGAGCATCTACGTCTACGAGGCGCCGGTGCGGCTGTGGCACTGGATCAACGCCATCGCCATGACCCTGCTGGCCCTCACCGGCTGGTTCATCGCCAACCCCCTGCCGAGCGTGCCGGGGGAGGCGACGGACAATTTCCTGATGGGCTACATCCGCTACGTTCACTTCGCCGCCGGCTATGTGGTCGCCATCGGGTTCATCGGCCGCGTCTACTGGGCTTTTGTCGGCAACCGCCATGCCCGGCAGATCTTCTTCGTGCCGGTCTGGGACCGCCAGTGGTGGTCGGAGGTGGTATTCGAGGCCAAGTGGTACGCCTTCCTCGAACGCGATCCGAAGAAATACGTCGGCCACAACCCATTGGCCCATCTGGCCATGTTCGGCTTCGTGTTCCTGACCGCCTTCATGATCGTCACCGGCTTCGCCCTCTACGCCGAGGGCACCGGCCAGGACAGCTGGCAGTGGGCGATGTTCGGCTGGGTGATCGTGCTGTTCGGCGACAGCTACAGCGTTCACACCTGGCACCATGTGGGCATGTGGGGGCTGATCCTGTTCACCATGATCCACGTCTACGCCGCCATCCGCGAGGACATCATGAGCCGCCAGACCATGGTCTCGACCATGATCAACGGCCTGCGCAGCTACAAGGACGACCAGCCATGATCCCCGCCGGCGGCGACGCCGGGGGCGGCTGGGGGGTGGAGGAGCCGGACTTCGACACCCTGGTGCTCGGCATCGGCAACCTGCTGTGGGCCGATGAGGGTTTCGGCGTGCGGGTGGTGGAGGAGATGCACCGCCGCTACACCGTGCCGCCGTCGGTGCTGGTGATGGACGGCGGCACCCAGGGCCTGTACCTGGAACCCTATGTCCGTCGCGCCCGCAACCTGCTGGTGTTCGACGCCATCGACTGGGGTGATGCCCCAGGCACCCTGCGGGTGGTGCGCGGCGACGAGGTGCCGCGCTTCATGGGCTGCCGCAAGATGAGCCTGCACCAGACCGGCTTCCAGGACGTGCTGGCCGCCGCCGCGCTGATGGGCGGCGGGCCGCAGGACATGGTGCTGATCGGCATCCAGGCGGTGGAACTGGACGACTGGGGCGGTTCCCTGCGGCCGCAGGTGCGCGCCCGCATGGACGAGGCCATGGCCCTCGGGCTGGCGGAACTGGCGCGCTGGGGCCGGGCGGCGAGCCTGCGGCCGCAGCCGCTCGACCTCGCCGGCGGGCTGGTCGGCAACGGCGTCGACATCGACAGCTACGAGGCCGGCGGTGCTTCTACCGGGTCTGCTGCCGGCGCGGCCGGGGGCTGAATCGCATGTGCATGGGCAGCCCGTTGCAGATCCACGCCCTGTCCGACGACGGCACCGCCGGCCTGTGCATCAGCCGCGACGGCCGGCATACGGAAACGCTCGACCTGCGGCTGGTCGGGCCGCAGCCGGTGGGCGGCTGGGTGCTGGCCTTCCTGGGCGCCGCCCGCTCGGTGCTGACGGCGGAGGATGCGGCCCGGATCGCCGATGCGCTGGAGGCGGTGACGGCGGTGCAGCGCGGCGAGCCGGTCGACCACCTGTTCGCCGACCTGATCGACCGCGAGCCGGATCTGCCGGATTTCCTCAAGGCCTGAGGCCCGTCCTTCAATTCTTTCACGCGGCAATCACCGTCGACAGCCGACGAATGCCGCCGCCGGAGACGACCATGATCGGACCCACCATCGGCGATGCCTTCCTGTCCCTGCGCCCCACCGGCGTCGGCGAGGAGCGGCGGCGCAGCTTCAGCGACGACGACCTGGCGGCGATGACCGCCGGTCGGGCGGCGCTGGAGGCGGTGCTGACCGCCGCTCGCGGCCACCGCATCGGCAGCGAGGCGCCGGTGCGGGTCGACCTGTCCGACCTGCCGGAGGCCGATGCCCGGCTGGTGGACGAGGTGCTGGGCGAGGGCGAGGTGCAGGCGAAGCTGGCCGACGGCACCCGCGTGCAGGAAAGCGTCATGCCCGGCCTGTGGCGGGTCAAGACGGTGGCGGCCAGCTGGGTGGAGGTGGCCGATATTCCCGCCGTGGTGCGGGCGGCGGTGGCCGGCCTGCCGGCCGAGGTGCAGGTTCCCGCCGAGGACCGCATCCCGCGCGGCGCCATGAACGTGCGCCCGGTGCTGGCGGAACTGCGCGATGCGGTGCAGCTGCGCGCCGACGACGCCACCGCCGGCGGCCCGCACGAGGTCAACCTGACCCTGCTGCCGATGACGCCGGTCGATCTGATGGTGCTGGAGACGCAGCTGAAGGGCGACGGGCCGGTGGACATCCTGTCGCGCGGCTACGGAAACTGCCGCATCGTCGCCACCGGCGTCCGCAACCTGTGGCGGCTGATGTACTTCAACGCCGACGACAAGATGATCCTGCACGTCCTCCAGGCGGGTGACGTGCCGGCGGCGGCCCTTGCCGCGCAGGACGATCTGGCCGACAGTGCCGAACGCCTGCACGACATCCTGGGAGCCTATTACCCGTGACCGCCACCGACCCCGTTCCCACCGCCGCCGCCATCGCCGCCCGCACCGCCGCCCTGGAAGCGGCCTATCGCCGGGTGGAAGAGGCCAGCATGCGCGGCCTGCCGGTCCACAACCCCGCCCTGCGGGTGGAGGCGCTGGGCCTGCGGCCGTGGGATCTGGCGGCTGCCGGCCTGGGTGCCGGGCTGCTCGGGGTGGTGGTGACGCCGTGGTGCATGAACGTGGTGCTGCTGCCCGCCGACCCGGCTGCCTGGGACGGGCTGGCGGAGGGGGAGAAGCACGATCTGGCGTTGCCCTGCGGCAGCATCGCCTTCACCGCCGGGCGGCTGGAGGGGGTGGGGCCGCTGCTGACGGCGTCGCTGTTCTCC
>JAEWWF010000289.1 GCA_023396465.1 Pseudomonadota bacterium | reverse complement strand
CGGCCATGGCCGGACCGGAGGCATAGACCGCCTGCGGCGCGGCGCGGCCGACGCGGATACGGACGTTTTCCGTCTCGTATTCGATCTCGGTCAGGCCGGTCTCGTCCAGCAGGGTCGCCAGGTCGCGGACGGCGGCGCTGTCGATCAAGGGCTTGCTGCTCATCTAGCTCTTCTCTTTCTGGCTTCGAATGAGGCGGGCGACGGCGTCCAGCGCCAGCACATAGCCGTGGGACCCGAACCCGCAGATCATGCCGTGGGCGGCCTTGGACACATAAGAATGGTGTCGGAACGGCTCGCGCTTGTGGATGTTGGAGAGATGGACCTCCACCACCGGCCGGTCAACCGCCAGCAGGGCGTCGAGCAGGGCGACGGAGGTATGGGTATAGGCGGCGGCATTGATGATGAGGCCGGCGGCGGCGGTGCGCGCCTCCTGCACCCAGGTCACCAGGTCGCCTTCGTGGTTGGTCTGGCGGAAGTCGACGCCGAGGCCGAGGCCGGTGGCGTGCTCCTCGCACAAGTGGCGGATGTCGGCCAGCGTCTCGCGGCCATAGACCTCCGGCTGCCGGGTGCCCAGCAGGTTGAGGTTGGGTCCGTTCAGGATGAAGACGGTGGGGGACACGCGCGCGTTTGCCGTCGCCAGTTGCCGCAATGAAAGTAAAGCCTAGTCCTATAGCAGGCGGCCCGTGCTGGCAACGCCTGGATTGGCGTCAGGGTGCCCTGTCATGCACCATACGCATGGCAACTGCACGAAAGACGCCGGAAAACGCACCCATGACGCTCCATGCCGCCCGCCACGCCCGCGACATTATGTTGCGCGAGCCGAGGCCCCACAGCGTTCTCGCGGTTGCGGGATGCGCGCCATCGCCCCATACTCTCGCCACGTTCCGTCCCCCTTTTTCAGAGAATGCTGCCCGATGCAGGTGACCATCAACGGCGAAGCCCGCCCGCTGTCCACCCCCACCACCGTCGAGGGGCTGCTGACCAGCCTCGGCATCGACCCGCGCAAGGTGGCGGTGGAGCGTAACCTGGAGATCGTGCCCAAGTCGGCCTTCGGCGCCACTCCGGTGGCCGACGGCGACCGGCTGGAGATCGTCCACTTCATCGGCGGCGGCCTGCCCGACGGCGACCGGGTGCCGGCGCAGGGTGCCGACGACACCTTCGTGGTCGCCGACCGCACCTTCCGCTCCCGCCTGCTGGTCGGCACCGGCAAGTACAAGGACTTCGAGGAAACCCGCCTCGCCATCGAGGCCAGCGGCGCCGAGATCGTCACCGTCGCCGTGCGGCGGGTGAACGTGTCGGACCCGAGCCAGCCCATGCTGGTGGATTACGTCGACCCCAAGCGCTACACCTACCTGCCCAACACCGCCGGCTGCTTCACCGCCCAGGATGCCGTGCGCACCCTGCGCCTCGCCCGCGAGGCCGGCGGCTGGGATCTGGTGAAGCTGGAGGTGCTGGGCGACCAGAAGACCCTCTACCCCAACATCACCGAAACGCTGGCCGCCGCCGAAGCCCTCATCAAGGATGGCTTCAAGGTGATGGTCTACACCAACGACGACCCCATCGTCGCTAAGCGGCTGGAGGACATGGGCTGCGTCGCCGTCATGCCGCTGGGCTCGCTCATCGGCTCCGGCCTCGGCATCATGAACCCGGTGAACATCCGCCTCATCAAGGAAAGCCTGTCCGTGCCGGTGCTGGTGGATGCCGGCGTCGGCACCGCCTCCGACGCCGCCGTGGCCATGGAACTGGGCTGTGACGGCGTGCTCATGAACACCGCCATCGCCGCCGCCAAGGACCCGATCAAGATGGCGCGGGCCATGAAGTTGGCGGTGGAGGCCGGGCGCCTGTCCTACCAAGCCGGACGGATGCCGAAGAAGATGTACGCCGACCCGTCGAGCCCGCTGGCCGGCCTGATCTGACAGGCCGGGCACCGCCGCCCGAAACGATTGCCGCCGAAAGCCCGTTTCCCCTGGAGACGGGCTTTCTTTCTGGCAGGACGGAGCGGAGCGGACATGCGGTTCGGCAGGGCGGTTTCCCTTCCCGGCAAGGCGGCGCGGCGGTTGCTGCGGGTGGCCGGGCGGCCGGTGCGGCGGGCGCAGGGGCGCGGCGGCGTGGTGGTGCAGCCCTATCGCGGCTACGGCTCGGCGACCGAGGTGTTCCTCATCGGCCGCGTCTTCCACCAGAGCCCGGCGCCACGCGGCGGCCTGATGACCCTCGGCCGCCTGCTGCACGACGTTGGCCGGCGGGTGGCGCGGCGGGCGGTGGCCGATGCGCCGGTGGTCGCCCGGTTCGCCGGCTGCGTCCAGCGGGTGCGCACCGACCCGGACGGCTATTTCCGCCTCCACCTGACCCTGCCGGTCCCGCTGCCCGAACCCGGCGGCTGGCACAGCGTCGCCCTGACCCTGGAAGCGCCGGAACGGGTGGAGGCGACCGCGCAGGTGTTCATCCCGCCGGCCGACTGCCGCCAGGTGGTTATCAGCGACATCGACGATACCGTCATGGTCACCGGCGTCGCCAATGTGGCGGCCATGCTGTGGCGGCTGTTCGTGCAGGGGGCCGGGCGCCGCACCGCCTTCCCCGGCGTCTCCGCCTTCTACCGCGCCCTGCACGACGGCGCCGGCGGGCGGGAGGGCAATCCCATGCTCTACGTCAGCCGGGCGCCGTGGGGCATCTACGACGTGCTGGACGAGTTCTTCCGCCGCAACGCCATTCCGGTCGGGCCGATCCTGTTCCTGCGCGAATGGGGCCTGCGGTGGACCAGCCCGCTGCCGCGCAAGGCGGAGGACCACAAGGAAAGCCTCATCGACCACATGCTGGAGATCTACCGCGACCTGCCGGTGGTGCTGATCGGCGACAGCGGCCAGCACGACCCCGAGGTCTACCGCCGCATCGTCGCCCGCCATGGCGACCGGGTGCGGGCGGTGTACATCCGCAACGTCTCCGGCACCTCCGCCCGTGCCGAGGAGGTCCGGGCCATGGCGGCGGAAGCGGCCCGCCACGGTGCCGCCCTGGTGCTGGCCGACGACACCGTGGCCATGGCCGAGCACGCCGCCGGCCTCGGCCTCATCGACGGGGCCCGCATCGCCGCCGTGCGCGGCGAGAAGGCGGCGGAAGAGGCCGCCGACCAAGCGGGCACGCCGCCCCAGGCAACGAAAAACCCGCCGGAGCAGTCGCTCCGGCGGGTTCGTCCGCGTGATCCGGCGTGAGAATGGGGCTTAGAGGCCCATCTTCTTGCGCAGGTTCTCGTCCAGCTTTTCCAGGAACTGGGTGGTGGTCATCCACGGCTGGTCCGGGCCGATGAGGATGGCCAGATCCTTGGTCATGTGGCCGGCTTCCACCGACTCGATGCACACCTGTTCCAGCTTCTCGGCGAAGTCGACCACTTCCGGGGTGTCGTCGAACTTGCCGCGGAACTTCAGGCCGCGGGTCCAGGCGAAGATCGACGCGATCGGGTTGGTCGACGTCTCCTTGCCCTGCTGGTGCAGGCGGTAGTGACGGGTGACGGTGCCGTGGGCGGCTTCGGCCTCGACGGTCTTGCCGTCCGGCGTCATCAGCACCGAGGTCATCAGGCCGAGCGAGCCGAAGCCCTGGGCCACGGTGTCGGACTGCACGTCGCCGTCGTAGTTCTTGCAGGCCCACACGAAGCCGCCGGACCACTTCATGGCGCAGGCGACCATGTCGTCGATCAGACGGTGTTCGTAGGTGATGCCCTTGGCCTTGAAGGCGTCGGCGAACTCGGCGTCGAAGACGTCCTGGAACAGATCCTTGAAGCGGCCGTCATAGGCCTTCAGGATCGTGTTCTTGGTGGACAGGTACACCGGCCAGCCGCGGTCCAGGCCGTAGTTGAAGCAGGCGCGGGCGAAGCCCTTCACCGACTCGTCCAGGTTGTACATGCCCATGGCGACGCCGGCGTCGGGGAACTTGAACACCTCGTACTCGATGGGCTCGCCGCCGTCTTCCGGCACGAACTTCATGGTCAGGGTGCCCTTGCCCGGCACCTTGAAGTCGGTGGCGCGGTACTGGTCGCCGAAGGCATGGCGGCCGATGACGATCGGCTGGGTCCAGCCCGG
>JAEWWF010000189.1 GCA_023396465.1 Pseudomonadota bacterium | reverse complement strand
GCGGTGATGAGCGCGGTGATGGTGGTGCGTTCAGCCCGCGCGATGGCTTGCAACGAGGCCCAGAACGCCTGTTCCAGCGACACCGACGTGCGGTGGCCGGCGATGTTCACCGACCTCTTCACCACGCCGCCCGGCGGCGCCTCCCCCAGCAGGTTGGCGACGCCCGCGTCCAGGTGCGAGGGGATGCGCTCGCTCATGCCGTCGTCTCCGTGGCCGGGCCGGCCGGCGCCGTGTCAGCGGCGGCTGGCAACGTGAACAGAAAGGTGCTGCCGCTGCCGGGGCGGCTGTCCACCCAGATGCGGCCCTTATGGCGTTCCACAATACGCTTGCAGATGGCAAGCCCGATGCCGTTCCCGGAATAGGCGCCACGGGCGTGCAGGCGCTGGAACATGAGGAAGATGCGGTCGTTGAACTGCGGTTCGATGCCGATGCCGTTGTCCTGCACGGCGAACCGCCAGCACTCCGGCTGCTCCGGATCGCGGTCGGCGCTGATGTGGATGCGCGGCGCGCGGGCGGGATCGGAGTATTTCAGGGCGTTGTCGATCAGGTGCTGGAACAGCCGCACCAGCTGCGGAAAGTCGCCGTCGATGACCGGCAGCGGCCCTCGGCTGACGCGGCCACCGATGTCGGCCATGGCGGGGTCCAGACGGCGGATGGCGCTGTCGGCGGCCTGTCCGGTGTCGCAAGGCTCGAACGGCCGGCCCTTGCGGTCGATGCGGCTGTAGTCGAGCAGGTCGGTGATCATCGACTGCATGCGCTTGGCGCCGTCCACCGCATAACCGATGAACTCGCGGGTCTCGCCATCCAGCGCCCCGGCGGTGCGGCGATCCACAAGTTGCAGATAGCTGGCGATCATGCGCAGCGGTTCTTGCAGATCGTGGCTGATGATGTAGGCGAAGGCTTCCAGCTCGGCGTTGCTTTGCGACAGTTGGGCCAGCAGCTCGCGCTGGCGCAGTTCCCCTTGGCGCAATTGGGTGAGATCGGAGAAAAAGGCAAAGGCACCGGTCACCGCTTCGGTCTCGTCACGCAGGACAGTGGCGGCGATACGCACGGGAACGCTGGTGCCGTTCTGGCGCAGCAGGTCGGTCTCGAAGGCCCGGTGCGGCGTTTCCCCGGCGGCGATGGCGGCGCGGAAGCCGTCCTCCAGCCGCTGCGCCGCATCGCCGTGGGCGAGGCTGCTGAGCGGGCGGCCGATCAGGTCGGCCTGCGGCATGGCCAGCAGGGCGCTGAAGGCGGCGTTGCAGCTGGTGATACGGCCCTGCTGGTCGACCTCGGCATACCCTTCCTGGGTCAGGTTGAGGATGGTTTCCTGTCGCCGTTCCCCGGCCTGGAGGATGGCGAGCTGGCGGCTGAGAGCGGCTTGCAGGTGTTGCAGATAGTCGCTTTCGATCCCGTGCAGAATGTCGGTGAACGACAGAATGGCGACGATGGTGCCGGCCTCGTCCTCCACCCCCAGGTGGCGGATGTGGAGGGTTTCCATCAGTTCCTGCGCCGTCAGCAGCGGCGCCCCGGCGGGAACCGACACCACCGGCGAACTGGCCACCGCCCGCACCGGACGGCTGACGTCGCGGCGGGCCACCAGCCGCAGGATATCGCGTTCGGTGACGATGCCGAATGCGGTGCCGTCGGCTTCCACCACCAGCGCGGCCTCGGCCTCGGTCTGTCGCAGGGCGCGGGCGGCGGCGGCGACCGAGGCCGAGGCCGCGATCTCCAGCGGCCGGCGTCCGGTCACCGAGGAGACGGTGCGCAGGGTGAGGTAGCCGTGCAGGCCGGAATTGCGCACCATGTCGGTGCGCGACAGGACACCCACCGGCACGCCGAGGGCATCAACCACCAGGAAATGACGCAGGCCGGACTCGCGGAAGCGCGGCATGGCGTCTTCGATGGTCACGTCCTCCCGCAGGGTGCGGATGGGCGCGCTCATGACCTCGGCGATGGGGCGGGCGAGGGCGTCGGCGTCGGTGAAATCCAGCGCCAGGGCATCGCGCTCCGTCCAGATCCCGGCGGCGATTCCGGCTTCGGTGACGATGATGGACGAGCAGCCCTCGTCGGCCATCAGGCGAGCCGCCTGGGACACCGGCGTTTCGGCGGGACATTGCAGGATGGCACGGCGGATGACCCGCCCCACCGGCCACAGCTGGCGCCCGAACTCTCCCTCGTCGCGGGTGCGGGATCGCGCCCCCGGCACCGTCGGTTCCGCGACGGCGGCATCCACAGCCATGGTATCCCTCGTTTGGGTCTCTGGCAGGTAACCTTCCTGCGACCTTGGTACCACTATAGCAGATGTGCCCTTCACCGCGACTGATATCCGAAGTGGTGAAGAAATCGTCCGACCGCATCGATCGCTTTGGCGAGCGCCTGCGCCTCGGTGCGGCCCGAGGCCTGGCGGGGCTTCAGCGAGTGGTCGCCGTCTTCCGCCCACACCACCTTGATCGCGGGCGACAGGGGCAGCCCGGCGACCAGATCACGGCCGCCGAGGGCGTCGCGGGTGCCCTGGCAGATCAGGGTTGGGGTGCGCAGATCGGTCAGATGCTCGGTGCGCAGGCGCTCCGGCTTGCCGGCCGGGTGGAAGGGGTAGCCGAAGCACACCAGGCCGCGCACGCCGGCATCGTCGGCGATCAGGCTTGCCATGCGGCCACCCATGGACTTGCCGCCGATGACCAGCCGCCGAGGGTCGCCGAGGTCGTCGATCACCTGTCGCCACGTTTCCAGCAAGACCGGCTGACGGTCGGGCGGGCGGCGGCCGCCGCCGTCGCGGCGGGCGGCCATGTAGGGGAACTCGAACCGAACCACCCGCCAGCCCAAGGCGGCGATGCCATCGGCCACCGTGGTCATGAACGGACTGTCCATGGGCGCCCCGGCGCCATGGGCGAGGACGAGGGTCAGCGGGGCATTGGGGGAGCCCTGGTCGATCCGGTGCATGGCAGACTCCTGGCGCAGGGAGGGGCGGGCGCATCATCGGGCGTAGGGGCGGCCTGTTCAAGCGGCGGTGGAAACGGCAGTGCCGGGATGCACGTTGATGCCGAGCCTGCATCCCTCGCACCATCGGAGCCGCTGCCCATGTCCCTGACCTCGCCGCGTGTCTGGCCGGGTTCGCCGCACCCTCTCGGGGCCACGTTCGATGGCTCGGGCACCAATTTCGCCCTGTTTTCCGCCCATGCCGAGAAAGTGGAACTGTGCCTGTTCGATCGTGACGGCCGTAACGAAACGGCCCGCATCGCCCTGCCGGAATACACCCATGAGATCTGGCACGGCTATCTGCCCGACGTGCGGCCGGGGCAGTTGTACGGGTACCGCGTCCATGGCCCCTACGACCCCGAGAACGGGCACCGCTTCAACCACCACAAACTGCTGCTCGACCCTTACGCCAAGGCATTGCATGGCGATCTGACGTGGGATGACGCGCTGTTCGGTTACGTCCTTGGCGATCCGAAGGAAGATCTGTCCTTCGACACCCGCGACAGCGCCCCCTTCATGCCCAAGTGCCGTGTCATCGACCCTGCCTTCACCTGGGGCGAGCCCATCTCGCCGACCTCGTGGCACGAGACGATCATCTACGAGACCCACGTCAAGGGCTTCACCATGCGTCACCCGCAGGTGCCGGAGGAGGTGCGCGGCACCTTCGACGGGCTGGCGACGCCGGTGGTGGCCGATTACCTGCGTGACCTGGGTGTCACGGCGGTGGAACTGCTGCCCGTTCATGCTTTCGTGCAGGACCGTCATCTGATCGACCGGGGTCTGCGCAATTACTGGGGCTACAACTCCATCGGCTTCTTCGCGCCGCACCCCGAGTACCTGCCGGGCGACGACCCACGCGCCTTCAAGACCTTCGTGCAGGTGATGCACGATGCCGGCATCGAGGTGATCCTGGACGTCGTCTACAACCACACGGCGGAAGGCAACCACCTTGGCCCGACGCTCTGCTTCCGCGGCATCGACAATCGCAGCTACTACTACCTGATGGGTGACAACGGCCGCTATTACAATGACTTCACCGGCACCGGCAACGCCCTGGAACTGCGCCATCCCTATGTGCTGCGCATGGTGACGGACTCCTTGCGCTATTGGGTGCAGGAGATGCGGGTCGACGGTTTCCGCTTCGATCTGGCGACCACGCTGGCGCGGGTGGAAGGGCCTTATGACCAGCACGCCGGCTTTCTGGATGCGGTGGCGCAGGATCCCGTTCTGTCCGCCGTCAAGCTGATCGCCGAGCCCTGGGACACCGGCCTCGGCGGCTATCAGGTCGGGGCGTTTCCGCCGGGCTGGGCGGAGTGGAACGACCGTTACCGCGACACCGTGCGGGAATTCTGGAAGGGCGATCCGGGCAAGCTGGGCGAGTTGGCCTCGCGCCTGTCCGGTTCCGCCGACATTTATGCCCATCGGGGCCGGCGACCGTGGGCGTCGGTGAACTTCGTCACCGCCCACGACGGGTTCACCCTGCGCGATCTGGTCAGCTACAACGGCAAGCACAACGACGCCAACAAGGAAGACAACCGCGACGGCTCCGATAACAACCGCAGTTGGAACTGCGGCGTCGAGGGGGAAACCGACGACGCCGACATCATCGAGCTGCGCCGCCGCCAGAGCCGCAACATGCTGGCCACCCTGCTGCTCAGCCAGGGGGTGCCGATGCTGCTTGGCGGCGACGAGTTCGGGCGCACCCAGGGCGGCAACAACAATGCCTACTGCCAGGACAGCGAGATCAGCTGGTTCGACTGGGACGGCATCGATGAGGCCGGCCAGCGCCTGATGACCTTCACCAAGGCGCTGATCCGGCTGCGGCGGGAGCATATCGTCTTCCACCGCTCGCGCTTCTTCCACGGCCGCATCATCCCGGGGACCGAGATCAAGGACGTCACCTGGCAGCGCCCCGACGGCAGCGAGATGATGGAGGAGGACTGGGCCGACCCCAACGCCAAGTCGCTGCGCTTCGTGCTGTCCGGCGAGGCGGGCAACTTCCACCTCACCAACCGCGGCGAGCCGGAGCCCGACGACACCTTCCTGGTCGCCCTCAACGCCAGCGACGAGGACATCGAGCACTGTCTGCCCGACGATGAATCCGGGGGCGGGCTGGTGTGGTGCAAGCTGGTCGATACCGCCGAACAGCCCTCCGTGGCCGAGGACGGGGCGGCGCTTGCAAAGGCACGCTCGGGCGATCGTTTCACCTTGGCGACCCACAGCTTGGCCCTGTGGGTAAGGCGGGAGGAGGGGTAGTCCCGCCCGGACGGAACGAACCGGCGTCGCGGCAGGGGCCGCGACGCCGGTCACGCAGCAAGGAGCGAGTCCGTTTCCTCAGGTCTTCGGGTGCCTGGCGGCCAGGAGGCCCTGGACGGCATAGGCCAGGATGGTGGTGCCGGCCAGCCCGACGCCCCAGATGATGCCGATGAGCAGCCAGTCTACCGGCCCGCCGGCATCGGTGAAGCCGGAGACGGTCACCCAGGCCATCAGCACCAGCGCCATGACGCCGCCGGCAAGGCCGACCACTTCCGACCGAATCAGCCGGCGACTGTCGATGCGGCCTTCCCGTGTCAGCACCACCACGAAGCCGATCAGGCCGGCGATGCCGAGCAGCAGCAGGAACCAGAACAGCGGCCCCATCATCTCCAGGAAGACCGACACGAGGACGGCGATATCAAGGTCCTTCATGGATGTGTCCTCCTCTCAGGCGCGGCCGCGCAGCATGGAAATATAGGTCGGCTTCAGCGCCATGGTCTTCATCACCCAGGTGATCCACAGTTCCTCCAGCGGCGCGATGACCCCGGGGAACGACGGCACCAGGTTGTTGTCGTAGTCGAATTCCACCAGCATGGCGCGGCCGAGCTGGGTGATCAGCGGGCAGGAGGTATAGCCGTCGTAGACGCTGGTCGCCTTCGGTCCACCCAGGTCGGCGATCAGGTGATCGAGGGCGACCGGCACCTGCCATTTCACGCTGGCGGCCGTTTTGCCCTTGGGCACGCCGGCGATGTCGCCGACGCCGAAGACGTTGGGATAGCGCTTGTGGCGCAGGGTGGCCTTGTCCACCTCCATCCAGCCGTCGGCGGCAAACGGGCCTTCCTGCCAGCCGAGCGGGCTGTTGCGCACCGCCATCGGGGCCCGCATGGGCGGCACCACGTTGATGAAGTCGTAGGGGATTTCCGCCTCCCCCTCGGGGGTCTTGAAGGTGGCGACCTTGCGGCCGAGGTCGATGGCGGTCATGACGTGGTCGTACTGCACCTTCACGCCGCGATCGCGGAACAGCATGCGCACCTTTTCCGACACGATGGGCACGCTGAACAGGGCCTTGTTGTTGGCGGCATAGGTGATTTCCGCCTTGCCCCGGTTGCCCCGACGTCGCAGGTAGTCGTCGGTGATGAAGGTGTACTTCAGCGGTGCGCCGGCGCACTTCATCTCCGTGTTGGGGCGCAGGAACAGGCCGCGTCCGCCTTCGTCGGCGAACTTGGACATGGCCTGCCAAGTGGCGGCCGCGCCGGCCGGGCTGTGATAGATGCTGCCGAGACCGTCCTGGCCAAGTCGGCTGGTGTCCATGCCCTGGATCGAGTCGTAGTCGAGGTGCAGGCCGGTGGCCACCACCAGATAATCATAGGGCAGTTTCTTGCCGCCCTCGGTGGTGACGGTATTGGCGTCGGGGTCGAACTCGGCGATCCGCTCCTCGATCCACTCGATGCCCTTCGGCATGTACTCGGCGGTGGTGGAGGTGACGTAACTCTGCGGCTTCAGGCCGCCGCCGATCAGGGTGAAGCCTGGCTGGTAATAATGCTCCTTGCGGGCATCGACGATGGTCACCGTGGCGCCGTCCAACTGCCGCATCAGACGGGACGCGGTGGCGAGGCCGGCGGCCCCGGCGCCGGCCACGACGATCCTGGCGCTGCTTTTCACCGTCTGCGCCCGCGCGTCCGTCGCCACGGCCGGCAAGGCGGCGAGGGCGGCCCCAGCGGCGCCGAGTTTCAGCAGATTGCGCCGGCTGAGCGGGCCTTCGACGGGAAACGGTCGGTCTTTGTGGTCGGTCATGCGGCTTGTACTCCCCTGCCCTAGACTTTTCTGTATTAGGTCATGTTGAATTAGATGGTTCTAATTTTCAAGAGCCTAGAGCAGTCGCTCCCTGGTCTTCCGAACAGGGCAGGGCAGGCGGGATCGTCCTCATGCGAAAGGGCGCCGCCCCTTGCGGTGCGGCGCCCTTTCTGGATGTCACCGGCGCTGGCCGGCGGATGTCACAGCTTCTGGAAGAAGTCGTTGCCCTTGTCGTCGACGATGACGAAGGCAGGGAAGTCCTCCACCTCGATCTTCCAGATGGCTTCCATGCCCAGTTCCGCGTACTCCAGCACCTCTACCTTCTTGATGGAGTTCTGCGCCAGGATGGCCGCGGCGCCGCCGATGGAGCCGAGGTAGAAGCCGCCGTGCTTGTGGCAGGCTTCGGTGACGGCCTTGCTGCGGTTGCCCTTGGCGATCATCACCATGCTGCCGCCGGCGGCCTGGAACTGCTCGACATAGGCGTCCATGCGCCCCGCCGTGGTCGGGCCGAAGGAGCCGGAGGCCATGCCGTCCGGGGTCTTGGCCGGGCCGGCGTAGTAGACGGCGTGCTGCTTGAAGTACTCGGGCAGGCCCTCGCCGGCGTCCAGCCGTTCCTTCAGCTTGGCATGGGCGATGTCGCGGGCGACGATCATCGGCCCGGTCAGGCTGACGCGGGTCTTGATTGGGTACTGCGACAGGGTCTTGCGGATCTCGTCCATGGGGCGGTTGAGGTCGATCTTCACCACCTCGTCGGACAGCTTCTCGGTCCTCACCTCTGGCATGTACTTGGCCGGGTCGGTTTCCATCTGCTCCAGGAACACGCCGTCGCGGGTGATCTTGCCGAGGATCTGGCGGTCGGCCGAGCACGACACGCCGATGGCCACCGGGCAGGAGGCGCCATGGCGCGGCAGGCGGATGACGCGCACGTCGTGGCAGAAGTACTTGCCGCCGAACTGGGCGCCGATGCCCATCTGCTGGGTCATCTCCAGCACCATGGCCTCGGCCTCCAGGTCGCGGAAGGCGTGGCCGGCCTTGCTGCCTTCGGTCGGCAGGCTGTCGAGGTAGCGGGCGGAGGCCAGCTTGGCGGTCTTCAGGCAGGTTTCCGCCGAGGTGCCGCCGATGACGATGGCAAGGTGGTACGGCGGGCAGGCGGAGGTGCCGAGGGTGCGGATCTGCTCGTCCAGGAACTTGCGCAGCGACGCCGGGTTCAGCAGCGCCTTGGTCTGCTGGTAGAGGAAGGTCTTGTTGGCCGAGCCGCCGCCCTTGGCCATGAACATGAACTTGTAGGCGTCGCCCTCGGTGGCATAGAGGTCGATCTGCGCCGGCAGGTTGTTGCCGGTGTTGACCTCGTCATACATGGTCAGCGGCGCCATCTGCGAATAGCGCAGGTTCAGCTTGGCGTAGGCATTGGCGACGCCTTCCGACAGCGCCAGGGCATCGTTGGCGCCGGTCCAGATGGCCTGGCCCTTCTTGCCCATGATGATGGCGGTACCGGTATCCTGGCACATGGGCAGGATGCCGCCGGCCGAGATGTTGGCGTTCTTCAGCATCTCGATGGCGACGAAGCGGTCGTTGGGGCTCGCCTCGGGGTCGTCGATGATCTTGCGCAGCTGCGCCAGGTGGCCGGGCCGCAGCAGGTGGCTGACGTCGCGGAAGGCTTCCTCCGCCAGCAGGGTGAGCGCCCGCGGGTCGACCACCACCACCTCGCAGCCGCACACCGTATCGACCGACACGTAATCGGAGGTGAGCTTGCGATAGGGCGTGGTGTCCTTGCCCAGGGGGAACATTTCGGAGAAAGCGACGTCGATGGTCATGGCGATGCGCCTCGCACTCGGGTTCGCGACACAGGCGGCAGCCGCCCGACGGCTGTCGATGCCGGGGTCGGCCCGCCCGAGCGGGTAGGATCAGGAACTCTGCGAGGGAGTGTTTAGCGCGAAATCACTTCTTACGGAAGGCGTCGAGCGTGACCACGTTGTCGCCGCCCTTGTCGTCGTCGTCCTGCCCCGCCTGTTCGGGGTGGTCGTCGGTGTTTTCGTGACGCATCAGGCTGTCGTCGTCGTCATCCTCGAACTCGTCGTCGTCCAGTTCATCCATGTCGTCATCGAGGCCGACGTGGAATTGCAGGCCGAACTTGGCGAAGGGATCGGCGAAGGCGGTGACCGCCGCGAAGGGGATCACCAGCTTTTCAAGGCGGGAGTTGAACGACAGCGTCACCGTGAACTCGTCCGGCGTGATGCCCAGGTCGTAGAACTGATGTTGCAGGACGATGGTCATGCTTTCCGGGTGCTGCGCCTTCAGGCGATCAGGCACCGTCACGCCGGGGGCGTCGGTTCGGAAGGTGATGTAGAAGTGATGCTGGCCGGGCAGGCCTTCGGCCGCGGTCTTTTCGAGCGCGCGACGCAGGACGCCACGCAAGGCATCCTCGACCATTTCCTCGTAGTTGAAGCCGTCGGTCTGGTCGTCGTGCTCGGTCAAGGTTTCCTGTCCCCTCCGGTGATGCGCCCACTGCCACCGGGTATCCCGGCAGGGGGCCGGAGGCGAGAGAAGTGGGAGGCTTCTGTTGCCAGGTGCCTCCCGAACCCCGCCTGACGGGGCTAACCGCCAGGACTTCAGTTTGGTTTACGATGCCGCATTACGCAGCAGCGCGAACCTCAGCAAAGTTGTCGTTGGCAACTATTGCGATTGGCCCGATAACGGTGGAGCCATGCCGGGGACAGCCAATGCCTTTACCACGCACGTCGATCCTGTGTCGGCCCCGGATGCCGGCGCATGACGCGCCGGCGGAAGTGGTGGAGCCGCCGGGTACTGCCCCCGGGTCCGTAACGCTTATTCCGCAATGGGTTTAGCCCCATAGTCGGGTTGCCCCGACGGCTTCTATATAGAGCGGGCGCCCCGACTTGCAAAGAGGGTTTCCACCGCTCGCCCTGTCGGTCTAGAAAGGGCGCCACGACGACACACCCAAGGAACCGGCCGCCCATGTCGATCACCGACGCGCAGAAGGAAGAGATCGCCCAGTTGCGGGAAATCGAGACTCCCACCCGCCGCGCCACCGTGCCGGCGCTGGAGGCGATCCTGTACGAGCCGATTCCGCTACTCGACCACGGTTTCGTGCGGGTGGTCGACTACATGGGCGACGACTCGGCGGTGGTGCAGGCGGCGCGCGTCTCCTACGGCAAGGGGACGAAGAAGGTGAGCGAGGATCGCGGCCTCATTCGCTACCTCATGCGGCACCGCCACACGACGCCGTTCGAGATGTGCGAGATCAAGTACCATGTGAAGATGCCGATCTTCGTGGCGCGGCAGTGGATCCGCCATCGCACCGCCAACGTGAACGAGTACTCGGCGCGCTACTCCATCCTCGACAAGGAGTTCTACATCCCGGGGCCGGACGCGCTGGCGCCGCAGTCCAAGCAGAACCACCAGGGCCGCGCCGAAGGCGAGCCGCTGACCGGCGAGGAGGCCCACCGCGTCCTCACCCTGCTGCGCGAGGATGCCGAGCGCTGCTATGCCAATTACGAATGGATGCTGAACGAGGGGCAGGACCCCACCCGCCGCGGCCTCGCCCGCGAGCTGGCGCGCATGAACCTGACCATGAACTGCTATACGCAGTGGTACTGGAAGATCGACCTGCACAACCTGCTGCACTTCCTCAGCCTGCGCGCCGACGGCCACGCCCAATACGAAATCCGCGTCTACGCCGAAGCCATGCTGGAGACGGTGAAGCGCTGGGTGCCACTGACCCACGAGGCGTTCAGCGATTACCGCATGGGCGGCGTGCATCTGTCGCGCGGCGGCCTGGATATCGTCCGCCGCCTATTGGCGGGTGAAAACGTCACTCAGCCCACCTCCGGCCTGTCGCCGCGCGAATGGCGCGAACTGATGGACAGCCTCGGCCGCGAGGGGTGAGGGCAGGGACTGGCGGGGTCTTGTCCTGGTACGCGGCGGCGGCGACACCTGTGCTGCGGGGCTCGTCGACGGCGGAAGGGGTGTCGTAGGCGCCTGACCGCACAGTGGTTATCAATACCGTTCACTCGCTGACGGCGCGGATCCGGGGGCGGAGATCGTGCCCCTCACCCTGGACCCGCGCCTGCCGCGGAACTGACCCTTCTCCCTCAGCGGAACCAGAAGCGCGGTTTCTTCTTGGCCGGCTGGGTTTCCGGGCTGTCGCCGCTCAGGGCGCTCCACAGGGTGCGGGCGATGTCGAGGTAGGCGGTGGCGTGCGGGCCGTCGGGTTCAGCCGCCACGATGGGGCGGCCGGCGTCGGTGGCTTCGCGGATCTTCAGATCAAGGGGGATCTCGCCCAGGAACGGGGCATCCAGTTCCGCCGCCGTCTTGCGGGCGCCGCCGTGGCCGAACAGGTCCTCGCGGTGGCCGCACTTGGGGCATTGGTGGTAGCTCATGTTCTCGATGACGCCGAGCACCGGCACCTCGACCTTGCGGAACATGAACAGGCCCTTGCGGGCGTCCAGCAGGGCGATGTCCTGCGGCGTCGAGACGATGACGGCGCCGGCCAGGGGCACGCGCTGGCTCATGGTCAGCTGGGTGTCGCCGGTGCCGGGCGGCATGTCGACGATCATCACGTCCAGGTCGCCCCACTCCACGTCGCGCAGCATCTGTTCCAGGGCGCCGACCACCATGGGGCCGCGCCACACCACGGGCGAGTCCTCCTCGACCATGAAGCCGATGGACATGACGGCGACGCCGTGGTTGCGCAGCGGCACGATGCGGTCGCCGCGCGCCGTCGGTTTCTGGCCGGCAAGGCCCATCACCCGGGGGACGCTGGGGCCGTAGATGTCGGCGTCGAACAGCCCGACCTTGAGGCCGAGGCGGGCCAGCGCCAGTGCGATGTTGGCGGCGGTGGTGGATTTGCCGACGCCGCCC
>JAEWWF010000183.1 GCA_023396465.1 Pseudomonadota bacterium | reverse complement strand
GCCCGGCGGCGGTGAAGGTGGCGAGGCGGGCGCCGGGCGCCGACAGGCGGGCGACCTCGGCAAACACCGCCGGCGTCCACATCTCGGGATTGCGGCTGGGGGCGAAGCCGTCGAGATACCACCCGTCCACCCGCGCCGAGGCGCTGCGCAGGGCCGCCTCCACCGGGCCGATCAGCAGGTGCAGGCGGACGCGGCCGTCATCGAGGTCGAGCAGATGGTGTCCGGGATGCGGCAGCGGCCACACCGCCAGCAGCGCCGCCGCCTCCGCCGCCAGGGCGGGGAAGGCGGCCAGCGCGCGGCCGAGGTCGTCGCGGTCGAGCGGAAAACCCTCCGCCGCCAGATAATGCAGCCGGGCGGAGGGCGCCGCCGTCCGCCGCCACGCCTGCCACGTCAGCAGGAAGTTGAGGCCGGTGCCGAAGCCGGTCTCCCCCAGCACCGTCAGCGGCCGGTCGCGCCACAGGTCGGGGGCGCCGATGCCGTCGAGGAAGACGTGGCGGCTTTCCGCCGCGCCGTCGTCCGGCGAGAAATAGATGTCGCCGAACCGTGCCGACTGCGGCGTCCGCCCGTCGCGCCAGACGATCTGTTCCGCCACCGCCGTCCGCTCCCTGTCCGTTCGGGGCGGTTATAACGGTGGCGGGTGGCGGCCTCAACCGTTGCCGGTCATGCAGGCGGTTAGATCGGAGGCCAGGGCGCGCAGCAGGTCGGCGTACATGCCCGGCCCCGGCGGGATGTCGGTGCCGAGCGGGTCGAGCACGCCGGCGCGGGCGCTGGTGCCTTCGGTGATGGTGGCGACCAGACGTGGCTCGAACTGCGGCTCGGCGAAGACGCAGGTGGCGTTCAGCTCCCCGACCTTGGCGCGCAGTTCCGATACCCGCTTGGCCCCGACCGGGCGGCCGGGCTCGACGGTGATGGAGCCGGCCGGGGTGAGGCCGAAGCGGTGCTCGAAGTAATGATAGGCGTCGTGGAAGACGATGTAGGGCTTGCCGGCGGCGGGGGCGGTGGCGGCCTTCAGCTCCTGTTCCAGGGCGGAGAGGTCGGCGGCGACACGCTCCGCATTGGCGCGGTAGGTGTCGGCATTGGCGGCATCGGCCTCGGCCAGCGCGGCGGCGATGGTGCGGGCCATGGCGGCGCCGTTGCGCGGGTCGAGCCAGATGTGGCCGTCCACTTCCGCCGGCAGGGCGGCGGCATCGGTGCTCAGCGCGGGCAGCGGGGCGACGTGCGCGTGGTCGTCGTGCGCGTCGTGGTCGTGAGCCTCGGCATGATCATGATCATGCTCGGGGGTCTTGGCGGCCTCGGCATGATCGTGGTCATGGTCGTGGTCGTGGTCGTGCTCATCCTCGTGTTCATGGTCGTGATCATGCGCTTCCCAGGCGCCGCCGGTGCGGGCGGGCAGCAGCACCAGGTCGGGGGCGCTCGCCAGCGCCACGACGCGCGCCTTGCCGGTCAGGGACTGCACCGGCTTGACGAAGAAGCTTTCGAGCGGTCGACCGATCCAGAACACCACATCGGCCTGATCGAGGGCGCGGGCATCCGAGGGCTTCAAGGCGTAATCGTGCGGGCTGGCGCCGGGCGGCAGCAACATCTGCGGCTCTCCCACCCCCGCCATGACGGCGGCGGCGAGGGACTGCACCGGCTTGATGGTCGTCACCACCCGCGGCGCTTCTGCCCGGGCGGCGGGGGCGGCGAATGTGGCGGCGAACGTGGCGGCGATGAAGAAGGATGCGCGCGGCGATGGCATGGCTTAGGCTCCGTGTCAGGCGTCTCTTGTCGTGCCGCTACCGTACATTATATCATTCCGACCGCAAGCCCTCAGTGAGCCGTTCGTCGCATGCCTGCTTCCACCGCTCCGGCCTTTCCGGCCCCCGACCACGATCATGCCGCCTGTGTCGATCACGGTTTGGCGGTGGCCGAGGAGGTGTGCCGCGCCCGTGGCGCCCGCCTGACGGCGGTGCGGCGGCGGGTGCTGGAACTGCTGCTGGCGGAGGGTCACCGGGCGGTGGGGGCCTATCATCTGCTCGACCGCCTCAACGACGGCACCAGCGGCCGCAAGGCGGCACCGCCGGTGGTGTACCGGGCGCTGGAATTCCTGGTCGAACAGGGGCTCGCACACCGCATCGCCAGTCTGAACGCCTTCGTCGGTTGTGCCCGTCCGCAGGCCGACCACCGCGCCCAGTTCCTCATCTGCCGCCGCTGCGGCACGGTGGCGGAGATCCCCGGCGAGCGGCTGTCGCGTGATCTCGCCGAAGCGGCCGAGCGCGCCGGCTTCACCATGTTGACCGCGGTGGTTGAGGCCGAGGGCCTGTGCCCGCGCTGCCGCGACCTGCCGCCGGAAGAAGAGTCCGAATGACCGCATTCCTCGTCGAGGCGCGGGGCGTGTCGCTGGCGCGGCACGGCACCGCCATTCTGTCGTCGGTCGACTTTCACGTCGGTCCGGGGGAGATCGTGACCATCGTCGGCCCCAACGGCGCCGGCAAGACCACCCT
Organism: Pseudomonadota bacterium; assembly: GCA_023396465.1. Lineage (GTDB taxonomy): Bacteria > Pseudomonadota > Alphaproteobacteria > Rhodospirillales > Rhodospirillaceae > Caenispirillum. Next base: position 799 of record JAEWWF010000183.1, on the reverse strand, counting down.
GGTGCGGGTGCTGATGGGGGTGATGGCACCCGACAGCGGCAGCGTTATCCGCCGGCCCGGCCTCACCGTCGGCTATCTACCGCAGAAGTTGCACGTCGACCCGGTGCTGCCGTTGACGGTGCGACGTCTGGTGACGCTCACCCGCGCCGCCGGACGGGCGGAGGTCGATGCCGCTCTCGCGGAGGTCGGCGGCGGCCACTTGGCCGACAAGGCGGTCAGTGGGTTGTCGGGTGGCGAAATGCAGCGCGCCCTGCTGGCCCGGGCGCTGTTGCGCCGCCCCGACCTGCTGGTGCTCGACGAGCCGACTCAGGGCGTCGACCAGACCGGCCAGGCGGAGTTCTACGAGCTGCTGCGCACCATCCGCGACCGTCGCGGCTGCGGCATCGTGCTCATCAGCCATGACCTGCACGTGGTGATGGCCGCCACCGACCGGGTGGTCTGCCTGCAGCACCATGTCTGCTGCGCCGGCGCCCCGCGTCAGGTGGCCGGCAACCCGGAATACCGCCGGCTGTTCGGCGCCGCGGCGGCGGAGCTGGCCATCTACAGCCACCGCCACGACCACGACCACGACCTGCACGGCAATCCGCTGCCCTGCGGCCATGACCACGGGCCGGGGCACCACCATCACCACCATCACCACCCCTCCGCCGCCCCGGCGGCGGGGGAGGGGCAGCCATGATGGTGCTGGAGGATTTCATCCTGCGGGCGCTGCTGGCCGGCCTGGGTGTGGCGGTGGTGGCGGGGCCGCTCGGCTGTTTCGTGGTGTGGCGGCGCATGGCCTATTTCGGCGACACCATGG
>JAEWWF010000046.1 GCA_023396465.1 Pseudomonadota bacterium | reverse complement strand
ACGGTGCCCCCGGCGGCCGCCACAGGTCCACCGCCGACGGGGGAAACAGCGTCGAGACGGGACCGGGCGGCAACGCCTGGGGACGGGGGGATCATGCTGCGAGGATCCATCGGCGGTCTCCCGGCAGCGAGCCGTCATTGAGGGACGTGGTGACTCGCCCCCGCGCCAGAACGGCGACGAATGGGGGCTCATCCAGGTCGAAAGCCGGGGCTTCGCCGGAAAACAGGGGGGCACCGCATGGGCGGCTCGGCGCGCGGGATCGCATCCGCGCCGCGGCGGCGCGGCGGGTCGGTTGGCTCTGGATCATGGCGCTCTCGCAGGATGGCGGGCCTCGAGGAAGCCGCGCGGGGGGAGCGGGAGGTCCGCCGGCCAGACGGCCGGCGGACCCCATCGGAGCGGGCCGATCAGACGTTGCGGCGGTCGCGCAGCTCCCACTTCTTCTGGCCGGAGCCGGGCAGGCCATTGACCAGCGCCACGGTGATGCTTTGCAGGTCGGTCAGGTCGATGACCTCGGTGTGCTGGGGGGCGGTGTCGCCACGGATCAGATCACCCTCGGCGACATCGCGGACGTAGACGGCATAGAGCTTCGGCGTCAGCTGGAACACCGCCTGTTCGTCCAGACCCACCTTGCGCTGCACCAGCAGCACCTTGCCGTCCTTGGCGAGGCCGGCGTCGATGAGTTCCGCCGCGTTGTTGCGCAGGAGAACCTCGCTGCCGTCACTCTTGCCGTCGGGCAGCAGACTGGCGAAATCGCCGTCGGTGGAGAACTTCCAGGCCTGACCCTGGTTGGTGTCCTGGAAGGTGGTGCGGCGGGTGGCGTTGTAGACCGGCTGGTACTCCTGCGCCGTCACCTGCAACTGCACCGGGTAGACGATGGAGGAGGTGCTGTTGGGGTTCAACGGCAGCACCCGCCACGCCACCGGGAAGATGTCGCTGTAGATGCGGTTGGGGTTCGCCAGCTCCGGCTTCTGGAAGAACATGATATAGGCGTTGTCGGTGGACTCGTTGACAACCTTGATGGTGATATCCATGGCACTATGCCTCCAGTGAGGGTGTCCTTAAGCACGCCCTGCGTGCTCAGAATTAGTACTTCACCCCACAGTGGATTTTCCCCCGCCAAACGCAAGGGTTGTGAAATTCATTCACCACCGCTCACTTGCGAGCCCGTCACGGCAGGCTCTTGCGCCGCGCGCCGGATGCCCTATTGTCCCCGCCGAAGGATGGCGGCAGCCGCCGGGCCCAGCGCCCGCTGCCGCCCGCACCCGCTTCCCCCGGATATGATCATGACCAACACCGCCGCCCCCGCCTCCGGCCAGAAGGCTGCTTCCAAGGCCGCTCCCAAGATCGGCATCGTCAGCCTCGGCTGCCCCAAGGCGCTTGTGGATTCCGAGCGCATCCTCACCCGCCTGCGGGCCGAGGGCTATGAACTCAGCCCCACCTACGACGGCGCCGAAGCGGTGATCGTCAACACCTGCGGATTCCTCGACAGCGCCAAGGCGGAAAGCCTGGAAGCCATCGGCGAGGCGATGAAGGAAAACGGCCGGGTCATCGTCACCGGCTGCATGGGCGGCGAGGAACAGACCATCCGCGACCAGTTCCCGAACGTGCTGTCGGTGACCGGCGCCCACCAGTACGAAGCGGTGATGGACGCGGTCCACGAGGCGGTCCCGCCGGCCCATGACCCGTTCATCGATCTGGTGCCGCAGGAAGGCATCAAGCTGACGCCGCGCCATTACGCCTATGTGAAGATCTCGGAGGGCTGCAATCACCGGTGCAGCTTCTGCATCATCCCGTCGCTGCGCGGCGACCTGACCAGCCGCCCCGCCGCCAAGGTGCTGTACGAAGCCGAGCGGCTGGTACAGGCGGGCGTGCAGGAACTGCTCATCATCTCCCAGGATACCTCGGCCTATGGCGTCGACATCGGCTATGCCAGCAGCCCCTACAAGGGCCGCCAGGTCAACGCCCGCATGCTCGACCTCTGCCGCGAGCTGGGCGACCTGGGCGCCTGGGTGCGGCTGCACTACGTCTACCCCTACCCGTCGGTGGACGAGGTGATCCCGCTGATGGCCGAGGGCAAGATCCTGCCCTACCTCGACATTCCCTTCCAGCACGCCAGTCCCAACGTGCTGCGGGCGATGAAACGGCCGGCGCACCAGGAAAAGACCCTGGAGCGCATCCGCCGCTGGCGCGACATCTGCCCCGACATCGCGCTGCGCTCCACCTTCATCGTCGGCTTCCCCGGCGAGACCGAGGACGACTTCAAGATCCTGCTCGACTGGCTGGAGGAAGCGGAGCTGGACCGCGTCGGCTGCTTCAAGTACGAGCCGGTGGACGGCGCCACCGCCAACGCCCTGCCCGGCGCCGTGCCCGACGAGGTGAAGCAGGAGCGGTGGGACCGCTTCATGCAGGCGCAGCAGAAGATCAGCGAGCGCAAGCTGGCCCGCAAGGTCGGCCAGACCATCGAGGTCATCATCGACGAGGTGGACGAGGAAGGCGCCATCGGCCGCTCGTGGGCCGACGCGCCGGAAATCGACGGCAACGTCTTCCTCAACGGCGAGACCCGCGTGGCGCCGGGCGACATCGTGCAGGCGACGGTCGAATTCAGCGATGAATACGACCTGTGGGCATCGCTCCCGGAAGAGAACGACTGACGCGAACCGCAATCGCGCGTTCCATTCTGCATGGAGGGCCGCCGCAGATTGCGACGGCCCTTCGCTCTTTTTGGCGGTTCGCGGCCATTTCGCATCTGGCACGCGGCCTGCTTCCTCCTCTGCGAACCACTGCTCAGAGGGAGGAGCCCGCCATGAACGATCGCGTTCTCTTCGTTGATGACGAAGCCAACGTCCTCTCCGCCTTCCGCCGGTCCTTCCGCGGGGTGTTCAACATGGACACCGCGGCCAATGCGGTGGAGGCCATGACGAAGGTGGTGAACGGCGAGCGCTATGCCGTCGTCGTTTCCGACATGAACATGCCCGGCATCACCGGCCTGCAACTGCTGCAACAGGTCCAGTTGCGCGCGCCAGACACGGTGCGGCTGATCCTGACCGGCAATGCCGATGTGACCAGCGCGGTGCAGGCGCTCGATCGCGGCGAGATCCACCGCTATCTGACCAAACCCTGCTCCGCCGACCGCCTGCGCGATGCGGTGCGCGAGGCCATTTCCGCCCACCGGGTGGCCCGCACCAAGCTGCGACGCGACCGCGCCCCGCTGCCGCCGAACATGTATGAAGTGCCGCTCGACAGCGTGAAGCCCGGCGACGTGCTCGGCGGCGACGTGGCCACCACCACCGGGGCCGTCCTGCTGCGGCGGGGAGAAGTGGTGACGCGGCAGTTGCTGGCCCGCATCGTCGCCCACGACGCCCTGACCCCCATCCGCCAGCCCCTGCTGGTCAGCCGTCAGGTGCCGTCATGACCATCGACGGCGGCAGGGACTGGCGCCACCTCACTGTCCCGGCACGGCTGCGCTCCGCCGCCGCCGGAGCGATCGCCTTCACGCTGCTGCTGACGGCGGGAGGCGTGGCCGCCAGCCTCGATACCCGCCGCCACCACGAACAACGGCACGAGGAAGCCCATCGCGAGGCCCAGGCCCTCGCCACCCGCCTGGACCAAGTTCTGGCCGAACGGACCGAGGCGGTGGCCCTGGTGAACGCCGCCCTGCCGCTGGAAACACGCATCGGAACCATCCGCTTCGACGCTTTCCTGCGCCGTGCCCTGGCCCATCAACCCGGCATCGTGGCCATTGCTCTTGAACAGACCCCTCACGCCCTGACCATCCAGTTGCGACCGGCGGCCTCTCCGGTCTCCCGGGAGATCATCACCAGCACCATGGCCAGCGCCCCAAGCGGTGTCGCCGGCCCCTTCGCGGGCGATACCGGCCCCGCCCTCGTGGTGTGGCAGGGGCCGGCGGCGGTGGTCATCGACCTGTTGGACATGCTCTCGGTGGCAGGCGTCGCCGATACCGCACGCACCGCCGTGCGGGTGGATCGCGGCACCGATGCCGTCCACGGCGACGGCGGTCTGTTCTCCCGCGGCCGGGCGGTCACCGCGGTCAGTGCCAGCGGCACCTGGCATGTCGCGGTTCGCCCGCTCGCCGATATCCCGCCGCTGTTCCTGGCCATCATGGGTCTGGCGGGTGGCGTCGGGCTGCTGGCGGCGCTTCTGGTCGAAAAGCTGGTGCGCGAGTTGCTCGACCGCCGCCGGGCGGAACAGGAAGTGCAGGCCAGCCGCCGCCGCCTCACCGATGTGCTGGAAACCTCGTCCGACTGGGTGTGGGAGGCCGATGCCGAAGGACGCTTTGTCTTCCTGTCGGAACCCCTTGGCCGCTTGCTGCGCCGCCCGACCAGCGACTTGCTCGGCAAGACCCGGTGGGATATGGCGGCGACGGAAGCCGATCTGCGAACCCTGACCGACCTTCAGGCGGTGATCGACGCCCGCCGCCCGTTCAGGAACGTGGACTACTCCACACGCCTGGAGGACGGCAGCATCCGCCATCTGCGCATCTCCGGTCGGCCCCGATTCGCCGCCGACGGCGACTTCATCGGCTATATCGGCGCCGGCAGCGATGTCACCGAGGAGAAGACCGCCGCCGCCCGCGCCCAGGAGGCGGAAACGCGCCTGCTGCTGGCCATTGAGGGCATGGCGGAAGGCATCGCCCTGTTCGACGTCACCGGCCGCCTGACCCTGCACAACGGACGCCTGCGCCGGTTGCTGACCGATGCCGGCGGCGCCCCCTTCACCGAGGATGCCACACTGGAAGCCCTGTTGTTGTCGGTGGCCATTGACGCCGACAGTGTCCGCCGCCTGCTCTCCAACCGGTTCGCCAATCAGTTGAAGCCGCTGCGCCTGCATACCCGTGGCGACCGCTGGCTGATCTGCCGCATGGCGCCCTCGCGCGACAATGGCATCCTCACCCTGTGGGCGGACATCACCCACGAAGTCCGTGCCCGCAAGGAGGCGGAGCGGCTGGAGCGCGAACGCCGCCACGCCCAGAAGCTGGAGGCCATCGGCACCCTGGCGGGCGGGATCGCCCACGAGATCAACACGCCGATCCAATATATCGGCGACAATCTCCGTTTCCTGCGCGATGCCTTCACCGATCTCCAGACGGTTCTGGCGGCGGCCGACCCCTTGCGAGCCGATGCACCGGCCCTGGATGACGCCTGGCGGCGGGCCGACCTCGACTTTCTGCGCGACGAGGTGCCGCAGGCGCTGGATCAGTCGCTGGACGGCATCCGCAACGTGGCCGGCATCGTGCTGGCGATGAAGGAATTCGCCCATCCCTCGGCCCGCGACCCGATTCCCTTCGACGCCAACCATGCTCTCCAGACCACGGCCACGGTCAGCCGCAATGAATGGAAGCATGTCGCCGCCATCACCTACGATCTCACGCCCGACCTGCCGCCGGTGATCGGCCTGCCGGGGGAAATCAATCAGGTTCTGCTCAACCTCATCGTCAATGCCGCCCATGCGGTGACGGAGGCGGGGCGGACCGAGGGGCTCATCGCCCTTGCCACGCGGGTGGTGGAGGACAGCGTCGAAATCACCGTCTCCGACAACGGCACGGGCATCCCCGAGTCCATCCGCGAGCGCATCTTCGACCCCTTCTTCACCACCAAGCCGGTGGGCAAGGGCACCGGCCAGGGCCTGGCCATCGCCCATGACATCGTGGTTCACAAGCATCGCGGCAGCATTACAGTGGACAGCGAACCGGGCAGAGGAACAACCTTTACCATCAGGCTGCCCGCCGTCGGCGAGGGAGCCGGCCGCGACGCCGCCTGATGCGCGGCCGCCGAGCCAGGAGGACGCCATGGCCCCGACCCGCCACATCCTGTTCGTCGACGACGAGCCCAACATCCTCGCCGCCTTGCGGCGCATGACCCGGGCCCGCCGCGACACCTGGACCTGCCATTTCGCCGAGGGTGCCGGCCCGGCCCTGGACATCCTCTCTTCCCAGCCGGTGGACGTGGTGGTGTCCGACATGCGCATGCCCGGCATGGACGGTGCCGAGCTGTTGCGCCGTGCCAGGGATATCCGCCCGCAGGCGGCGCGGATCATTCTGTCCGGCCATTCCCACGACGACAGCGTATTGCGCGCCGCCGGGCCGGCGCATCAGTACCTTGCCAAACCCTGTGACCAGACCGCGCTGGAAACCACCATCGACCGCGCCCTGGCGCTCCGCTCCATCCTGGACAGACCGGAGCTGCTGGATCTGGTCGGCGGGCTCGATGGATTGCCGTCGCCGGCCGAGGCCCATCTGAAACTGATGCGCGAGTTGGACAGCCCGACCTCCTCGGCCTCCTCCATCGCCGCCCTGGTGAGCCAGGACGTCGGCATGCTGGCGGAGCTTCTGAAGATCACCAATTCTCAATATTTCGCCCTTACCCGGGCGGTCACCACCGCCGAACAGGCCGTCCGCATCCTGGGGGTGGAAACGGTGCGCCTGCTGGCGCTGAAGGTTGGCCTGTTCCGCATGTTCATCGGCGACTCCGCCGTCGCCGACATCGTCCGGGCGATCGAACAGCGGGCGGTCGAGGCCGCCGGAGCGGCCCGTCGCGAAGCCCTCTCCGCCGGCCTGCCCGGTCATCGTATCGATCATGCGGTCTGCGCCGGGATGCTCCACGAGGTGGGGCTGCTGGTCTTGCTCGACCGCTGGCCGCGCCGCCTGCTGCCGCTGATCGACCGGGTGCGCCAGGGCGCGCCGCTCGGCCCCACCCTGCGCCAGGGGCTGGGGGCCAGCCACGGCGAGGTCGGCGGCTATCTGCTGGGACTGTGGGGGTTCAACGATCCGGTGGTGGAGGCCGTCACTCTCCTCGATCACGAGCATGCATCCACGGACGAGAGCGTCGGCGCCGCCGGCAACGACCTGCTTCCGCTGCTGCGTCGGGCAGCGGCGGCGGTGCGCACGCCCCTGTAGAACGGCCGCCGCCGATCCCCGAACGAAGGTCAGGCTTTCCTTATACACGGAAGGGGTTTAGACCTTCCTGGCGTACCCCACGATCCGGGACGATCCACATGGCCCCCCACGGCAGGCGTTTCCGCTTCGGCACCGAGCGCCGCTGGCTGCTGGTTCTCGTCATCGCGCTGCTGGCCCCGCTGGCGGCGTTTGAAATGCTGCATGTGGCCGAGCAGCGCGGCCAGATGTTGGCGACCGAACGCGCCAGTCTGGAGCGGTCGGCGGCGACCATCAGCCGTCAGATCGCGGTGGAACTTCACCGCGCCGGCGAGTTGCTTGTGTCGCTGTCGGCAGTGCCGCAGCTTGCCACCCCCGAACATCCCGACTGCCCGGCGATCCTCGCCGGCGTCGCCGCCGCCCAGCCCCGCTACACCAATTTCTCCGTGGTCAACGGGCGCGCCTTCATCGTCTGTAGCAGCGCCGGCCCCCTGACCGCCCCGGTCTTCGTCGGCCACCAGCGCAACATCAGCGAAGCGTTTGAAACCGGCGGCCTCGGCATGTCGGGCTTCAAGCTCGGCATGCTGACCGGACGCCCGGTGATCGTCCTGTCGCATCCGCTGCGCGACGCCGACGGCCGGATCAACGGCACCCTCAACGCCGGCCTGTCCCTCGATTGGCTCCAGGACGTGTTGACCACGGCCCGCCTGCCCCGGCAGGAGCGGATCGTGGTGTTCGACCATACCGGCCTGGTACTGGCCAGCAGCGACACCACCCTGGCGCCGGGGTCCATGCTGCCCGCCAGCGACGTGGACACCGCACTGGCGGCGGTGAGAGGGCAGCAGGTGGAGGACGATCCCTCGCGCCTGAGCGTCCATGTGCGGGTGCCCGGCGTGCCCGGCGGCGCCATCGTCGCCGCCAGCCTGCCGTCCGAGGTGGTGCTTGGAACCGTCAACCGCCATGCCCGCATCTGGTTCGTGGGCTTCGCCGGGCTCGCCACCGTTCTGTTCGTCCTGGTTTCGCTGACGGCTGACCGGCTGCTGCTGCGCCGTCTCGATCACCTGTCGGAAACCGCCCGCCGGTTCGCCGACGGCGATTATACCGGACAGGCCGACCGCTGGAGCGATGCCAGCGGCATTTCCGCCCTGGCGCGTGACCTCGATGTCATGGCGCGCGAGTTGGAGGGGCGCGAACAGCACCTGCGCCAGACCCTGGAGGACATGGCCAAGGCGCGCGCCGAAACCGCCCGCTTCGCCTATATCGCCGCCCACGACCTCCAGGAACCGCTGCGCGCCATCGGCGGCTTCACCCAGTTGCTCGGCCGCCGCCTGGGATCGGAGCTGGACGAGCAGAGCCGCCACTACATGAACCGCATCACCACTGCCGCCGAACGCATGCGGACCATGTTCAAGGAGCTGATGGTCTATGCCGTGCTCGACGCCAGCGAGCGCATGCTGACACCGGTCGACCTGGGCGAGTTGGTGGTCACCGCCGCCCGCCGCCATCCCGGATCCCACGTCCAGGCCGAGGATTTGCCGGTGGTGGCGGGCAATCCCGCGCAGTTGACGGCGCTGGTCGATCATCTGATCGACAATGCCGTCACCTATGCCGATCCGGCGCGTCCGTCGCGGGTGACGGTTACTGCCCACCGCCGCCGCGGCGTCTGGGAAATCTCCGTGCGCGACAACGGCATCGGCATTCCCGAGCCCCTGCGCGAGAGCGTCTTCCACCTGTTCAAGAAGCTCGACCCCGACAGTGGAAGCGGCGGCACCGGCATCGGCCTGTCCATGGCCCGCCGTATCGCCGAGCTTCATGGCGGAAGGATGTGGATTTCGTCGACGGGCGGTGTAGGCTGCGACGTTCGGTTTACCGTGAGCGCCATCCCTCCGTCGGCACACGATGAGTCCGATCCTGTTTCCTCCGCCGACACGGCTGGTCCAGCCGCAGGAGTTGCCGCCTGATGACCCGTACCCCGCTGTTCTTGCTGGCCGATGACAACCCCGACGACGCCGAGCTGACCCGCGAGGCGCTGAAGGAAGCTCACCCCGGCGTGACCCTTGAATGGGTTCGCGACGGTCAGGAGTGCATGGATTACCTGCACGGCGGCAAGCCCAGGCCCGACCTTATCCTTCTCGACCTCAACATGCCGCGCAAGGATGGCCGCCAGACCCTGCTGGAGATCAAGACCGCCCCGGAACTCTGTGAGATTCCGGTGGTGATCCTGACCACCTCGGAAGCGGAACGCGACGTGACCGAAAGCTACCGCCGTCACGCCAACGCCTACATGGTCAAGCCGATCACCATCGACGACCTGATCGACATCATGAAGCAGCTGTCCCAGTTCTGGCTGGGAACCTTCGTGCGGTTGCCTCAGGGGCACTGACCCCGTCCATCCCGGCCCCTATCTCGCGTCCGGCGTGGCACCGCGATTGCCCCGCCGGATATTGGCATTGCGTCATTCAATCAAGTGTTTTAATCAAACGATTGAGCTTATCAGGAGGCCGCCGCCATGGCCGTCACCCCCTCCCTTGCCGACACGGCCGCCGATCGCGGCGAGGAGACCCGCCGCCGGCTGATCGAAGCGGCGCTGCCGGTCTTCGCCCGCGACGGGTTCGACGGCGTCTCCATCCGCCGCATCGCCGAGGCGGCGGGAGCCAACGTGGCCGCCATCGCCTACCACTTCGGCGGCAAGCGGGGTCTGTATGTCGCCGTCGCCGAGGCGGTGGCCGCGCGTAGCGCCGCCGGACTGGCGCCGCTGGCGGCGGGCGTGGCGGCCGAGGTGGCGGCGGCGAACGGCGACCGCCAGCGTCTCGGACGCCTGCTGGCGACCGTGGTCGGCCGCCTGATGCACAGTCTGGTGACAGCCCGCGAAGATGGCCGCGCCGGCTTCCTGCTGCGGGAGTTGCTGATGCCGTCGGAGGCGTTCGAGAGTCTGGACCGCGACTTCTTCGCCCCCATGAACCGTGCCTTCGCCGCCATCGCCGGTGCCGCTCTCGGGCTGCCGCCAGCGCACGAGCAGGCGATCCTGCGCGGCCACTTGGTTCTGGGCGCCATCATGCCGCTGATCGCCGCCCGCGCCGTGGTCGAACGGCGGCTGGGCCGGACTATTCTGGACGGGGCGTCGCTTGACGGCACCATCGCCGTCGCCATCGCCGGGGCCTGCGGCTCGCTGGGCCTGCCGGTGCCGCCGCCCGAGGGGGGAGAGTAAACCGCATGCGTACTTTCTTGCGCACCCATGGCCGCAAGCTGCTGGTGCTGCCGCCGCTGCTGATCGCGGCGGCAGCCCTGGTGATCGCCGTGCAATCGCGCCAGCCTCCCGCCCGCACCGGCGAGAGCGAGATGGTGCGGGCGGTGCGGGTGATCGAAGCGCCCCTGCTGGATGTCATCCCCCGCGCCACCGGCTTCGGCAGTGTCGAGCCGGCACGGGTGTGGCAGGCGGTGGCGGAGGTTTCGGCGCGGGTTGCCTGGGTCCACCCGAACCTGGACCGGGGCAGCCTGCTGCCCGCCGACACCGAGTTGATCCGTTTCGACTCCGCCGATTACGACCTCGCCCTCCTCCGCCTGGAGGCCCAACTGGCCGAGTTGGATGCCCGCGAGGACAGTACCCGCGCCAGCCTCGCCATCGAGGAGCGGTCGCTGGACGTGCTGCGCCGCGACCTCGCCCGCAAGCGCGATCTGCGCAGCTCCGGCGCCGCCGCCACCGCCGCCGTCGAGCAGGCCGAACGCGCCCTGCTGAGCGGCGAACAACAGGTGCAGGGACTGAAAACCACGCTTGCCCTCCTGCCGGCCCAGCGCCGGGCTCTGGAGGCGCAGCGCGACACCGCCCGGCTGGAGGTCGCCCGCACGGTGGTGCGGGCCCCCTTCGACCTGCGCATTACCACCGTGGCGGTGCGGGAGGGACAGTTCGCCCAGCGCGGCGGCCCCTTGGCCTCTGGCGACGGCATCGCGGCGGCCGAGGTGGCGGCGCAGGTGCCGTTGTCCCACCTGCTGCCGCTGATCGCTCCCGCCGAGACGCCGGTGGGCGGGGCCGTCACCGCCGTCGCCGGACGCCTGCCGGAGGTTCTGGGCCTGACGCCGGTGGTGCGCCTGCGGGCCGGTGACCGGGTGGTGGAGTGGCCGGCCGAGGTCGCCCGCATCGCCGAGGAGGTGGATCCCAAAACCCGCACCGTCGGGGTCATCGTCCGGGTGGACGATCCCTACCGCAGTGCCCAGCCCGGCGTGCGCCCGGCGCTGACGCGCGGCATGTTCGTGGAGGTGGCGCTGACCGGCCGCCCGGTGGCCGGGCGCGTGGTGGTGCCGCGCCATGCTCTGCGGCCGGGTCCGGCGGTGCATGTGGCCGATGCCGACGACCGTCTGGAGGTCCGCCCGGTGACGGTCGCCTGGCAGCAGGGCGACATCGCGGTGATCGCAGGCGGGCTATCCGCCGGCGAGCGTCTGGTGATCACCGACGTGGTGCCCGCCGTCAGCGGCCTCAAGCTGCTGCCGCAGGCCGATGACGCCGCCGCCGCCGCGCTCGTCGCCGCCGCCACCGGAGGGACGCCATGATCCGCTGGTTCGCCGCCCATCCGGTGGCCGCCAACCTGTTGATGGCGGCCTTCATCATCATCGGCCTGTTCAGCCTGCCGGCCCTGAAGCGCGAGACCTTTCCCGACATCGCCCCCGACGAGGTGCAGGTCCGGGCCATCTACCCCGGCGCCTCCGCCGCCGATGTCGAGGATGCCATCTGCCAGCGCATCGAGGATGCGGTGGAGGGGGTCGAGGGGCTCGATGAAAGCCGTTGCGAGGCACGCGAGGGCCTTGCCGTGGCCGTCGCCAAGATGCGCGAGGGCGGCGACCTCGACCGTTTCACCGACGACGTGCGCAGCGCCATCGACGGCATCGACGGTTTTCCCGCCGACGTCGAGCGGCCGGTGATCAAGCAGTTGGGGCGCATTGATTTCGTGGCCTCCCTGTCGCTGACCGGGCCGATGTCGGCGTCACACCTGAAGGCCTATGCCGAGACCGTCAAGAGCCGCCTGCTCCAGGTTCCCCTCATCACCCAGGTGGAGATCCGCGGGTTCTCCGACCGCCAGTTCCGCATCGAGGTGTCCGCCGAGGCGCTGCGCCGCCATGGCCTCTCCATCACCGACGTTGCCGACGTGGTCGGCCGTCAGAGCCTCACCCTGCCCGGCGGCGTGGTGGAAACCCGCGATGCCGACGTGCTGGTGCGCTTCGATGACGAGCGCCTGACACCCCGGACCCTGGCCGAGTTGGTGGTGATCGGCAGCCCCGGCGGCGGACAGGTGCGGCTGGGCGATATCGCCACCATCACCGACACCTTCAAGACGGCCGAGGACCAGGCGGTGTTCCAGGACCAGCGGGCGGCGCTGCTCGACATTTCCAAGACCCGCGATCAGGACAGCCTGGAGGTGATGGCGGCGCTGAACACCTTCCTGGACACCGAACGCGCCCGCGCGCCCCAGGGGGTGGAGCTGACGGTGACGCTGGACGCCAGTTCCATCATCAAGGACCGCCTGAGCATGCTGGTGGAGAACGGCGTCATGGGGCTGACGCTGGTGTTCCTGACGCTGTGGCTGTTCTTCAGCTTCCGCTACAGCTTCTGGGTCTCCATGGGCCTGCCGGTCAGCTTCTTTGGCACCTTTGCCCTGATGACCCTGTTCGGCCTGTCCCTCGACATGATCACCATGGTCGGCCTGCTGATCGCCACCGGCCTATTGATGGACGACGCCATCGTCATCGCCGAGAACGTCGCCGCCCACCTCGCCCGCGGCAAGAAGCCCTTCGCCGCCGCCGTCGACGGCACGCGGCAGGTGCTGCCGGGGGTGGTGTCGTCGTTCCTGACCACCGTCTGCGTGTTCGGGGCGCTGGCCTTCATGGAAGGGCGCATCGGGCAGGTGATGAAGGTCATGCCCATGGTGCTCATCATGACCCTGGCGGTCAGCCTGATCGAGGCCTTCCTGATCCTGCCGCACCATCTGGCCCATTCCCTCGGCCACATGGCGGCCAAACGGCCATCTCGCTTCCGCCGCTGGTTCGAGACGTGGTTCGAGGACATGCGGACCAACCGCTTCGGCGCCCTTGTTGACCGGGCCGTGGCGTGGCGTTACCTGACGGTCGGCGTCATGCTGGCGCTGCTGGTCGGCACGGTGGCACTGATGGCCGGCGGTGCGGTCAAGGTCCGTGCCTTCCCGGAGTTGGAGGGCGACATCGTGCAGGCCCGCATCCTGCTGCCGCAGGGCACCCCGCTCGCCCGCACCGAACAGGTGGTGGCGCAGGTGATCGCCGCCGCCGAGCAGGTGGCGGCCGACCTTGCCCCCCGTCAGCCGGAGGGGGCGGCGCTGGTGCGGCAGGTGGCGGTGCAATACAACACCAACACCGATGCCTACGAGAGCGGGCCGCATGTGGCGACGGTGACGCTCGACCTGCTGTCGTCGCAGGTGCGCGATGCCCCCATGGCGGAGATCATCGGCCGCTGGCGGGCGCGGACCGGCTCCATCGCCGATGTCGTCAGCCTGAAGTTCGCCGAACGCCAGCTCGGTCCCGGTGGCCGCGCCATCGACATCCGCATGAAGGGCGACGACCTTGACCAGTTGAAGGCAGCGGCGCTGGAACTGCGCCACTGGCTGGCCGGCTATGCCGGCGTGCTCGACCTGTCCGACGACCTGCGGCCGGGCAAGCCGGAACTGCGCCTGACCCTGAAGGATGGCGCGGTGCCGCTGGGCGTCACCGGCCGCACCATCGCCGCCCAATTGCGCGGCGCCTTCCAGGGCACCACCGTCACCGAGGTGCAGCAGGCCGGCGAGACCTGGGACATCCAGGTCATGCTGTCACCGGAGGACCGCTCCAGCCTCGCCGCTCTCGATCTCTTCGCGGTGATGCTGCCCGACGGCACCCAAGTGCCCTTGGGGGCGGTGGCCGACATCACGCTCGACCGCGGCTATGCCCGCATCCACCGGGTGGACGGCCGCCGCACGGTCACCGTTCAAGGCGAGATCGACAGCGCCGTCGCCAATGCCAACGAGATCCTGGCCGACACCCGCGCCCGCTTCCTGCCCGACCTGCTGGCCCGTCATCCCGGCGTCGTCCTCGACTTCGAGGGGCAAGCCAAGGAAGGGGCGACCACCGGCCGGTCGGTGCTGCGCAACGTCGTGATCGGGCTCATCGGCATCTACATGCTGCTGGCGTTGCAGTTCCGCAGCTATCTGGAGCCGGTGGTGGTGATGACCGCCATTCCCATGGCGCTGGTCGGCGCGGTGTTCGGCCACCTGATCCAGGGCCTGGAGATGTCCATGCCGTCCATGGTCGGCATGGCGGCGCTGGCCGGGGTGGTGGTCAACGACACCATCCTGATCGTCATGTTCATCAAGGAGCACCGCGCCAGCGGCCTGCCCACGGCCGAGGCCGCCCGACAGGCCGCCCGCGCCCGCTTCCGCGCCATCCTGCTGACTTCGCTGACCACCGTCGCCGGCCTGCTGCCGTTGCTGCTGGAGCGCAGCCTGCAAGCGCAGGTGCTGATCCCGCTGGCCACGTCGCTCGCCTTCGGCTTGGCCTCGGCGACGGTGCTGTCGCTGTTCCTGGTTCCGGCGCTCTACACCATCCTCGACGACTTCCGGCTCGACCCCGAGGCGGTGGAGCCCGACCCGGAAACCGCCGTGCTGCACGGGGCGTCCTCGCCCTCGGGTGAAACGGCGGCCTCGCCCTCGGGCTAAACGTCGTGAGACAGGATAATTTCACCCTTGCAAATGCGAGTGAATCTCAATAAGGTCTGTGACGTCGCGATCATTGATCGAGACCGTTCCAGCGGGTCCGCTTGTTCCCGTCTCCCAACCCCTCAGGCGGACCCATCCGACCGATCCGTTTACCAACCCGACTTCAAAGGCGGCACCCCGCGGTGCCGCCTTCCTTTTTGTCCGCCGTCGTTCAGAACTCGGCCGAGACGGCACGCCAGGCATCGTCATATTCCTGGCGCAGGCGGGAAGCCAGTTCCGCCACCGTCGGCGTATCGGCGATGCCGCCGACACCGTGACCGGCCGACCAGATATCCCGCCACGCCCGCGCCTCGGCGGCCATGTCCATGTGCGCCTTGGGCGGCAGGTTCTCCGGGTCGAACCCGGCGGTGACCAGACTGGCGCGCAGGAAGTTGGCGTTCACCCCCGACACACTGTCGGTATAGACGATGTCGGCCAGCGTGCTGCCGGTGAGCATTTCCTTGTAGGGCTGCGGTGCCAGGCTTTCCCGGGTGGCGATGAAACGGGTGCCCATGTAAGCGAAATCGGCCCCCAGCAGGCGGGCCGCCGCCACCTGCCGGCCGCTGCCCATGGCGCCGGCCAGGATGATGGTGCCGTCGAAGAAGCGCCGCACCTCGTCGATCAGGGCGAACGGGCTGGCGGTGCCGGCATGGCCGCCGGCCCCGGCGCACACCAGGATCAGGCCATCGACACCGGCCTCCGCCGCCTTGCGGGCATGGCGCACGGAGATGACGTCGTGGAACACCTGCCCGCCGTAGCCGTGGACCTCCTTCACCAGATCGGGAACGGCCCCGAGGGAGGTGATCACCAGCGGCACCCGCCGCCGCGCCACCACCGCCAGGTCGGCCTCCAGACGCGGGTTGGTCTTGTGGACGATCAGGTTGACACCATGGGCGGCGCTGCCGCCGTGGTCGCGGCGGGCGGTCTCGATCTCGTCGAGCCACTCCTCGAACCCCTCGGTGCTGCGCTGATTGAGGGCCGGAAAGGTACCGATGATGCCGGCCTTGCAGGTCTCGATCACCAGTTGGGGACCGGAGACCAGAAACATGGGGGCGGCGATGACAGGCAGGCGAAGGTTCTCTCGCAACGCGGCGGGAATGGCCATGGACGCTTCTCTCGCTTCTTCGGTGGAGCGGTTGGATGGGATGCCGCAACTACAACACAGCCACAGGGGCGCGGCCAAGGCCGCCACCCGCCCGCCCCCGCCGCACCACCATGACGCGACGTCATCGCCGCGCCCTCCGGCCGCAACGACGGCAGAGGGGCCGCCGTCGCCCCTGCGACTCGGCGGCCCCTCCGGCATCGGGACGGGGCATCGGGCCCCGGCGGATCTCACACGGAGTAGGACAGACGCTCCACCCCCGTCACCACGAAGCCTTCGCTCTCCGGATATTGGCCGAGCACCTTTTGGCGGGCGGCCTCGGCATCGTCGGCCACCACTTCCATGTGTTTTTCCTCCGCCCACTTGTCGTCATAGACGTGGTGGCTGCGGTTCTGTTTAACGATCTCCCGCACCGACTTGTTGTAGACAGCGACCGAGAACTTGCCGCACCCGTCGCGGGGGACATACAGAGGATCAGCCTGCATGTTCATGCACCTCCAACTTTCCTGTTCTTCCGTTTCCCGGATCATAAGCCGCTTTCCGCCCATATCGCTTCTCGTGAACGGGGCGATGCGGCCATTTCGTTCCGTTTGAGTTTGCCTCAACCCTTTCAGGTCTGCACGCTGTCTTTTCTGTGTCTGAGCGTGGAACCATCCTGTACTTCAGGGGTTTTACGCCACTTTTCGCGCGGTTTCGCAAAGCCGGAGGCATGTCCGGCCCAGAAGAAAGACGCGCACCCTCACCCAGAGGGTTGCGCAGGTGGCACCATCGGCCACAAGAAAACACGGGACTTTACAAGCCACTCCCGGTCTGCTAGCAGTCGGCATTGCAACGCATTCGCACTCGCACGACTGGATGGCCCTGCCACCCCGGTCCCGATGACGACCATCCTCGGAGCAGCCCTGACATGACTCAGTCTCTTCGCAGCTTCAGCCGCATGGCGGTTGCCGCCGTCGCTCTCGCCGCCCCCGCCGCCCTGTTCGCGGCCGACGCCGACGCGGCGGAGGTGAACCTCTATTCCGCCCGCAAGGAAGAGCTGATCCGTCCGATGCTGGACGAGTTCACCAAGGAAACCGGCATCACCGTCAACGTCCTGACCGCCGACGCCGATCAGTTGGTCGAGCGCATCAAGTCGGAAGGCGCCAACAGCCCCGCCGACGTGCTGATGACCGTCGATGCCGGCCGCCTCTACCGCGCCAAGCAGGAAGGCATCCTCCAGTCCATCGACTCCCCGGCCCTGGAAGCCGCCGTCCCGGCCCACCTCCAGGACAAGGACAACGAGTGGTTCGGCCTGTCCCAGCGCGCCCGCGTGGTGTTCTACTCCAAGGACCGGGTGAAGCCGGAAGAGTTGTCCACCTATGAGGATCTCGCCTCGGACAAGTGGAAGGGACGCATCTGCATCCGCTCGTCCGGCAACATCTACAACCTGTCCATGATGGCCGCCATGATCTCCCGCCACGGCGAGGAAAAGGCCAAGGAATGGGCCGACGGCATGGTCGCCAATCTGGCCCGCGCCCCGCAGGGCGGTGACCGCGATCAGATCAAGGCCGTCGCCGCTGGCGAGTGCGACATCGCCATCGCCAACACCTACTACGCCGTAGGCATGCTGGCGTCCAAGGACGAGGCCGACGTGAAGGCCGCCCAGGCGGTCGAAGTGTTCTTCCCCAACCAGCAGACCACCGGCACCCACGTCAACGTCTCCGGCGCCGGCGTGGTCAAGAACGCCCCCCACAAGGACGACGCCGTGAAGCTGCTGGAGTGGCTGGCCGGCGACAAGGCCCAGGCCATGTACGCCGAAGTGAACGGCGAGTATCCGGTGGTGGCTGGCGTGCCGTGGGGCGACACCCTGAAGGGCTGGGGCGAGTTCAAGATGGACGATCTGCCCATGGACAACCTGGGTGAATACAACGCCGCCGCCGTCAAGGTCTTCGACCAGGCCGGCTGGCGCTAACCACGCCTTCTTCCTGGACGGACGGCCGCGACGGTTTCGCGGTCGTCCTCCTCTCGCCCGAACCGGGCGGGCAATCCCGGTACCTTGCGGCGGCCCTCTCACGACGGCCGCCGCCTTCTTTTCCCGGCGCGCCAGTCAGTCCGGCACCGCCAGAGTAGCGTCGCTCACCATCACCGCCGTACCGCCCGGACGCACCGACGCCAGGGCCCCGCCGCGGCGGTCGAAAGCGAGATGCATGGTGCTCGGCCCCCCCATCTCCACCCCCTGCACCACCGGCAGCGTCACCGTATCGTCGGCGACGGCCGGCATCAGGCGGTCGAGCCATGCCGCCAGGCCGGTGGCGGTGGCGGTGGCGCCAGTGGCGGGGTCTTCGGCGAGGCGGCAAGTCTAGGGCGTCAGGTGGCCGCTTGCCCAGAGCCACACGGCGGCACCGGCCATGGACAGCAGCGTCATCGGCACGCCGCAGCGGGCATGTTCCGCGAAGCCGAGGCGCACGCCCACCGCCCGCGCCCGCTCGACGGTGATGATGTTGGCCAGGCTGCCGACGACGAACAGGTTGCCGGCCAGCGTCGACAGCGCCGCCAGGCCGTAGAGCGTCCCGGGCGGCAGGTCGGGCCACACCGCCAGCAGCAGCATCACCAGCGGCACGTTGCCGATGGTGTTGCTGCCGAGCAGCGACAGCGGCGCCAGCACCGCCAGACGCTCCGGCCCGAGGCCCATCTCCGCCAGCGCCGCCACCGCCTCGGCCGGCAGTCCGGTCAGGGCCAGGGCACGGGTGACGACGAACAGGCCAGCGAACAGCACCAGCAGGTGCCAGTCCACCATCCCCAGCATGGTCCGGGTGCCCATGCGGCGGCTGACCAGCAGCA
>JAEWWF010000011.1 GCA_023396465.1 Pseudomonadota bacterium | reverse complement strand
GCGGTGCCCTTCACCTGGTTCCTGTCCCGCTTCAGCCCGCGCGGCCAGACCCTGTGGCTGGTGTTCATCCTGTCGGTGCTGTCGCTGTCGGAGGTGATCATCGGCTTCGCGTGGTCGACGCTGCTGTCGCGCTCGGCCGGCATCTCCAACCTGTTGGTGGCGCTTGGCCTGCTCGATCAGCCGACCGCCTATTCACCGAGTTTCGTCGCCCTGCTGCTTGGCATGTGCTTCATCACCTTTCCCTACACGGTGCTGGTGCTGTACCCGAGCGTCACCCGCCTCGACCCCGAGGTGACGGAGGCCGCCCACACCCTCGGCGCCTCGCCGCTGCGCACCTTCCTCACGGTGGTGGTGCCGTCTTTGCGGCAGGCCATCCTGGCGACGCTGGTGCTGGTGTTCGTGTTCACGCTCGGCGTCTACGTCCTGCCGCAGTTGCTCGGCCAGCCGCAGCATTGGACGCTGTCGGTGTTCATCACCGATCAGGCCATCTACCAGTCCAACATTCCCTTCGCCGCCGCCGTGGCGGTGTTCCTGATGCTGGTGAGCCTCGCCCTCATCGGCCTCACCCTGCTGGCCGGAGGAGGCCGCCGGTCATGACCGATGCCCGCACCCGCGTCTTCCGCGCCGTCTACATGGGCCTGCTGGCGCTGTTCCTGGCGGCGCCGGTGGTGGTGGTGGCCGGCGTCAGCCTGAACGAGGGCCGCCGCCTGTCCTTCCCGCCGCAGGGACTGTCCGGCCGCTGGTATATCGAGCTGTTCACCGATCCGACGTGGCTGAACGCGCTGAAGAACAGCGTCATCGTCGCCTGCGGGGCGGCGATGCTGTCGGTCGCCATCGCGCTGCCGCTGGCGTGGTTCCTGTGGCGCTACCGCGTGCGCTACGCCCGCGGGCTGTTCCTGCTGGGGGTGGCGCCGTTCATGCTGCCGCCGGTGATCACCGCGCTCGGGTTCCTCATTTTCTGGAACACGGTCGGGTTCTACGGCCAGATCTGGGCCACCATCATCAGCCACGGCATCTTCTTCGTCACCCTGCCGCTGGTGAACATCTCCCTCGGCCTCAACAGCCTGTCGTCGGAGCAGGTGGAGGCGGCCCGCACCCTCGGCGCCGACGAACGCACCATCTTCCGCACCATCATCCTGCCGACGGTGGCGCCCTATGTGCTGGCGGGGCTGGCCTTCGTCTTCGTGCTGAGCCTGAACGAGTACATCGTCGCCTACATGGTGGCCGGCTTCACGGTGGAGACGCTGCCCATCAAGATCTTCAACAGCCTGCGCTACGGCTACACGCCGGTGATGGCGGTGGTGGCGGTGCTGTTCGTGGCGGTGGCGGCGGTGATCTTCGGCCTCACCGCCCGCAAGGGCCGGCTGCTGCGCCTGCTCGGCTCCGCCCGGCCGGAGCGGCGGTAGGGGACTTGGACCAGGAACGCGGGTGCCGTCAGTACGGCACCCGCCCTTCCAGAGCCATGTATTGCTCGAACACCTTGCGGCTTTCCTCGCCCATCAGGCGGCCGAACGGCAGTTCGCGTTCGCCCATGGGCAGCAGCAGTTCACGGTAAAGGGAAGCGTCGTCGAAGCCGGCGACGGCGGCGTCGTGGCGGTCGGCGGCGTAGAACACCTTCTCCACATGCGCCCAGTAGAGCGCCGCCAGACACATGGGGCACGGCTCGCAACTGGTGTAGGCGACGCAGCCTTCCAGGTGGAAGCGGCCGAGCACCTGCGCCGCCCGGCGGATGGCGACCACCTCGGCATGGGCGGTGGGGTCGCAGCCGGTCACCACCTCGTTGTGGCCCTCGCCGACGATCACCCCGTCCTTGACGATGACGCAGCCGAACGGGCCGCCGGCACCGGCCCGCATGCCCTCCGCCGCCAGGTCGATGGCGCGCTGCATGAAGCGGCGGTGGTCGGCGGCCGTGTCATCCTGGCCCGAAGGCGAGTGGGGAGCAGCCATGGCTCAACCCCCCGCCAGCATCTCGCGGTACTGACGGCCCATGTTGGCGTAATGGGCGGTGCCCTTGGGCAGGCTTTCCCGTTCCTCGGGCGTCAGGTCGCGGATGTAGCGGGCGGGCGTGCCGGCCCACAGCTGGCCCGCCTTCACCACCTTGCCGGGGCTGACCAGGGCCCCGGCCGCCACCATGGCGCCGCCTTCCACCACGGCGCCGTCCATCACCGTGGCGCCCATGCCGACGAAGCTGCCGCTTTCCAGGCGGCAGCCGTGGATGACGGCCATGTGGCCGACCAGCACGTCGTCGCCGATCACCGTTTCGTGCTTCTGGCGGGTAACGTGGATGACGCTGCCGTCCTGGATGTTGGAGCGGGCGCCGATGCGAATGGAATTCACGTCGCCGCGGACGGTGACGTTGAACCAGATGCTGCTGTCGGCGCCGATCTCCACGTCGCCGATGATGCAGGCGGTGGGGGCGACGAAGACGGTCTCGTCGATCTTCGGCCACACGCCCTGCCAGGGCAGGATGACGGGCTTCTGCGCGGAAACGACGGGGGTGGTCATGGCGGCGGGACTCCCTGGCGGGCTTACGGGAACATGGGCTGCTGCAGCAGCGCCGTGGTTTCCTCGAAGCCGAGCATCACGTTCATGTTCTGCACCGCCTGGCCGGAGGCGCCCTTGACCAGATTGTCCTCGACGCAGGTGAGGATGGCGCGGCCCGGCAGGCGGTCGTCGAAGGCGTTCATCAGCACGAAGTTGGAGCCGCGCACGTGCCGCGTCGCCGGCACCTGGCCCTCGCCCAGCACCCGCACGAAGGGTTCGCCGGCATAGCGCCGGGCCAGCGCCGCCCGCAGGTCGGCGGCGGTGGCGCCGGCGGCGCACTGCACGTAGATGGTCGCCAGGATGCCGCGCGCCATGGGCATCAGGTGCGGCGTGAAGTTCACCAGCACCGGCCGGCCGGCGGCGTCGGACAGGCCCTGCTCGATCTCCGGGGCGTGGCGGTGGCTGGCGATGCCATAGGCGTGGATGCCCTCGGTCACCTCGCTGTAGAGGGTGCCTTCCTTGGGCGCCCGGCCGGCGCCGGTGACGCCCGACTTGGCGTCGACGATGATGCCGTCGGCGGCGATCAGCCCTTCCTCGATCAGCGGGATCAGCGGCAGCTGGGCGGAGGTGGGGTAGCAGCCGGGGTTGGCGACCACGCGGGCGGCGCGCACCTGCTCGCGGTACAGTTCGGTCAGGCCGTAAACCACCTCTTTCTGCAACTCCGGCGCCTTGTGGGCGTGGCCGTACCAGGTGGCATAGGCATCGACGTCGCGCAGGCGGAAGTCGGCCGACAGGTCGCACACCTTCACATGCGCCGGCAGGGCGGCGATGACGTCCTGGGTGGTGCCGTGCGGCAGGGCGCAGAACACGAAATCGACGCCGCTCCAATCCACCTGGTCGATGGCCACCAGATCGGGCAGCGCCACGCCGGCCAGATGCGGGAAGACATCGGCGAAGGGCTTGCCGGCGCGGCGGTCGGCGGTCAGCACCGTCATCTCGACGTGCGGATGCAGCGCCAGGATACGCACCAGTTCGGCGCCGGTGTAGCCGGAGGCGCCGAGGATCGCCACTTTTGTCTTCGCGCTCATGTGTCGGTCTGTCCCTGAAGAGAGAGGTCGCGGGCGGGTTTGGCAGGGGTAGTCAAAACGAAAGGGCGCCCTCCCGCAAGAGGGCGCCCTTCCGTAACGGGCGTATGATCCGCGGGGATCAGCGCTTCGAGAACTGGAAGCTGCGGCGGGCCTTGGCCTTGCCGTACTTCTTACGCTCGACGGCGCGCGGGTCGCGGGTCAGGAAGCCGGCGGCCTTCAGGGCCGGGCGCAGGGCCGGCTCGTAGGCGGTCAGGGCGCGGGACAGGCCGTGGCGCAGGGCGCCGGCCTGACCGGACAGACCACCACCGGAGACGGTGCACATCACGTCGAACTGGTTGGCGACGTTCGCCACCTGGAACGGCTGGTTGATGAGCATCTGGAGCACCGGGCGCGGGAAGTAGTTCGCCAGGTCGCGGCCGTTGACGATGATCTTGCCGGTGCCCGGCTTGACCCACACGCGGGCGACGGCGTCCTTGCGGCGGCCGGTGCCGTAGGAACGGCCCAGTTCGTCACGCTTGGCTTCGTACTTCGGCGACTCGGCAACCGGAGAGTGGGCGCCCTTCAGGTCTTCGAGGGTGAGCTTTTCCTCGGCCATGGGTTAGGCGCTCCTCTTGTTCTTCGGGTTGCGGGCAGCGAAGTCGAGGACTTCCGGCTGCTGCGCTTCATGCGGGTGCTCGGCGCCGGCATAGACGCGGAGCTTCTTCATCTGGGCACGGCCGAGCGGACCCCGAGGGATCATGCGCTCAACGGCCTTCTCGATCACCCGTTCCGGGTAACGGCCGCCAAGGATCTGACCCATGGTCCGTTCCTTGATGCCGCCGGGGTGGCCGGTGTGCCAGAAAAACTTCTTGTCGGTCATCTTCTTGCCGGTCAGCTTGACCTTCTCGGCATTGATGATGATGACGTTGTCGCCGACGTCGATGTGCGGCGTGTAGGTGGCCTTGGTCTTGCCACGCAGGATGTTCGCCACATGCGAGGCGAGGCGGCCCAGAACGACGCCCTCGGCGTCGATCAGGATCCACTTCTTTTCCACCTCGGCGGGCTTGGCCGAATAGGTCTTCATGGCACCATCTCGTTGTTAGCCTTCCGAGCCGGCGGCTGCGCCACCCCCCGGAAAACGACAGGGACCGCCCAAGGCGGCCCGACGAACTGAGGGGATGGAATATGGCACGACAGCCGCCGATGTCAAACAGATTAAAGCCAACAAAATCAATAGCTTAGAAAAACGGTACTATTTTACCTCTCCCCTGAGGCCCGCTGAGCCCGGGCTTGCGGGCCACCATCGCGGCGGAGGAATGACCGCGCCGCTGTCGACATTCCCCCTCGGTCAACCGCCGCGCCCGCCGCCACCCCATACGTCCCGCTCCAAGCCGCGACTCGGGGCGATCCCTGACTTTCCCGGGCGCCGCCGCCGCAGACCGGCGGCCGCGCCCGTCACCACCTGCGGCTGCCGTTGCCAGCAGCGCGCACGGAAAGCAGAGATAATTCTACTCCAGATTTATCCATTAGGGTGAGAGCGGGTCGTACGCCACGACCGACCTTCGGCGCTTCGCGACGGCGGAATTCCTATGCCCTCAGAGCAGCTATTTCAGCCTTCCACAATGGAGCTACGGTCTTTGTGCGGCGCAAAATTGCCCGCCCCACCAGCCGACGCCCCTACCCCCTCACCCCGGGGGCACCGGCTGGTGCAAAGGGCCTCCGCCGCATCCCGGGGTGAGGGGCAGTGAACGACGCTCGCGCGGCGCCCTCAAGGCCGCCCGAAGGCGAGCCCCACCAGGAGACATGCCATGAGGCTGAAGGACGCTCCCGTTGCCGCCAAGATCTGGGGGCCCATCGGGCTTCTCTTTGTCTCTCTGCTCATCACCGTCGGCCTCGGCCTGCAACACCTGCGCGAGACCATGAGCGAGGAACGGGAAGGCAAGGTACGCAGCCTCGCCGAAGTCGCCCGCTCGATCGCCGCCGATCATCACAGCCGCGCCGTCGCCGGCGAATTCTCGCAGCAGGAGGCGCAGGAACGCGCCAAGGCGGTGCTGCGCGCCATCCGGTTCGACGGCAGCGAGTACATCTTCGCCTATTCCAGCGCCGGCATCTCCCTCGTCATGGGGCCGCGTCCGGAGTTGGAAGGCACCGAGATGGCCGACCAGAAGGACCCCACCGGAAAAATGATCATGCGGGAGTTGCTCGGCGCCGCCCGCGCCGGCGGCGGCCATGTGGATTACCTGTGGCCGAAACCCGGCAGCACCGAGCCGGTGGGCAAGATCTCCTACGCCGTCATGTTCGAGCCGTGGGACTGGATGATCGGCACCGGCCTCTACGTCGATGACCTGGACGCAGCGTTCATGAGCAAGGCCGTCACCAACGGCGGCGGCAGCCTGGCCCTTATCCTGGTGCTGAGCGCCGGCGTGTTCTTCGTGGTGCGCAGCATCACCCGGCCGCTGCAAGCCACCACCGGGGCATTGGAACGCCTTGCCCAGGGCGATACCTCGGTCACCGTCGATGCCGACGACCGCCGCGACGAGGTTGGCCGCCTCATCAGCGCGCTGGATGTGTTCCGCCACAATGCCCAGGAGCGGACCCGCCTGGAACAGCAGCAGCGTCTGGCCGAGGAAGGAGCCCGCGGCGAACGCCGCCGCATGATGCTGAACATGGCCGACAGCTTCGAGGGACAGGTCGGCACCATCCTGCGTGACGTCGCCGACACCGCCCATTCCATGGAAAACACCGCCCAGTCCATGCGCGAGGCGGCCGATCAGGCGGCGCACCAGTCCAACGCCGTGGCGGCGGCGGCGGAAGAATCGTCGACCAGCGTCGAGACCGTCGCCTCGGCGGCGGAGGAACTGTCAGCAGCGATTTCGGAAATCCAGCGGCAGATCAACGACGTGACCGGCGTCGTCATTGATGTCACCCGCGATGCCGAGAACGGCGACCAGATGGTCCACAAGCTGTCGGACGCCGCGGGCCGCATCAGCGAGGTGGTGCGCCTGATCGACGACATCGCCAGCCAGACCAACCTGCTGGCCCTGAACGCCACCATCGAGGCCGCCCGCGCCGGCGAGGCCGGCAAGGGCTTCGCCGTGGTCGCCAACGAGGTCAAGGCACTCGCCACCCAGACCTCGCGCGCCACCGGCGAAATCGCCGAGCAGATCACCGCCGTGCAGGAGGAGACCAAGATCACCGTCGCCGCCATCCAGCACATCGGCGCCAAGATCAGCAGCCTCGCGGCCGTCACCGAAGCCATTGCGGCGGCGATCGAGCAGCAGAACGCCGCGACGCGGGAAATCGCCCGCAACGTCCAGCAGGCCTCGGCCGGCACGACGGAAGTCTCGCGCAGCATCGACGGCGTCTCCCAGGCGGCGGAGGAAACCGACCGCGCCGCCCAGAGCGTCGAGCAGGCGGCCCATGTGGTCGCCACCCGGGCCGATGCCCTGTCGGAGCAGATCCGCGTCATGCTCGATCAGATCCGCGCCGCCTGACCGGCACCGTCCACCGCCGCCGGGCCTCTCTTCGCCCGGCGGCCCATGGGAAAGGACGACGCAATGACCACCGCCCTGCCCGAGGATCAGGAACAGCTCTGTCACGATCTCGAACTGTGTGCCGAGACCGTCCTGGCGGAGCCGGGCAGCTACAGCAGCGATACGGTCGATTATGCCCGCCTGTGCCTTCAGTGCATCCGACGCCTGCTGAAGGAGTCGGCGGAGCCGGGCGACCGCTGACCGCAGTTCCGAGGACCGCAGCCATGTTCGTTGTCGATCACACAACCCTTCTGCGCGGCCTGCGCCTTGCCCTGCACGGCATCGTGCGGACCCACCTGGAAACCACCCGTCCCCACATGCGGCTGCCGAACCTGCCGGCGACGCCCGAGGCACCGCAGATCCCGCCCGCTGGCGCCAGTTCATCCGACCCCTATCGACTGGAGGTCCATGACGGCGGCCAGCGGCCACGGCCAATCCTGGTGGTGGGGCTGTCCGCGCCCGAGGGCCCATCCGCCCCCAGACGGGCGCGAACGGAAGCCGCCCTGCCCTCCGATCTCGGCACGCCGGGTGTAATGGAGGTCTGCCTCATCCAGGTGGCGCCATGGCAGGCGACGGTGTGGCGCCGCGATGCCTCGCCCTGGGATATTCGTCGCACCTGGACCGCCACCCCTTCCGCGGGACTGGATGCCGGTGACGACGAACGTCCTCACCCGTGCTGGCGGCGGGAGACCGTGGACCGAGACCAGGATCTGGTTCTGACCACCATCGATTTCAGCATTCCCCTCACCCGCCTCATCCACATCGCCGGCCTGACCGGCGCTTGGCAGCCGGCCTGACCGCGCGGCCACCGCCCTACCCGTTTCACCACACGGAGGACCATTCCGATGGGCGAACTTGTTCACTTCCGTCACCCCGACCTCAGCGATCTCACCGCCAACTGCATGGCCATCCGCGCCAATATGGCGGTGGTGACCGATCATCTGGGCCAGATATCCGATGCCCTGCGCGCCGCCGAGCATGCGGTGGCCATGGCCCTGGTCGATGCCGCCGACCGCCGCACCCTGCGTCAACGGGCCGAACATGCCCTCGATTCCGGCGACCTCGGCCTGATGGAGGAAGTCCGGGCCGAACTGGATCTCAGCCTCAAGGCGCGCCTGCGCCTGCGGGACGCCGCCACCTTGTGCTGACCCCTCGCCTCCCAGCCCTCCGGCGCGGTCCGAGCCGCGCCGGAGGCGGCGGCGTGACGCCAGCGCGTCCAACCGCTATCCTGTCGGCATGACAACAGCCGGCATCCCCACTCCCAAGCCACGATAGCCCCGGAAGCGCCGCCCACCGTCGGGCGGTACGCACCGGGGCATCGAGCTTGGAGAGGCACGATGGACAAGAGCATGAAGCGGGCCCGCCGCCGGCATGATCGCGCTCGCATGATCGCCAAGGCCCGACGCATCCGCCCCTGGGCGGAGCTTCCGCAAAGGGAAGCCGACAATCTGGCGCTGTGCAGTTGCTGGATGTGCGGCAATCCGCGTCGGTGGGGAATGGGTCCGAGGATGCAGGAACGACGGCAGGCGTTCCGCCTCCACGACTGGGACATCTGACCGGACAAGCGGTGGCGCCTCCGTGTGGGACCGCTCTTTCGCCAGGGCATTCCCATTGCCCTCGCCGCGGGCGCGGTGGCGGAGGGGAGTTGTGCCCACCGGAGAAGGATGCGACCATTGTCGCATGGGAGAGGTCGCGTTGGCGCATGCGTCAGCGCGCAGGGCTTTTTGGGGGGCGGAGATGCGGCGCTGGCGTGGGGGCAGCCCGGTCACGGTGATGATGACGGCCGCCTTGGGCGGACTGTTGGTGGCGCTGCTGGCGACCGTTCTGGCCGCCCGGCAGCCGTGGCTTGGGCTCGCCCTGCTGCCCGACGACGACGGTGGTGTCCACATCGTCGCGGTGGCCGACGACGGGCCGGCGGCCGGCCTGCTGGCCGCCGGCCCCGCCGCTCCCCTGACGCTGACCGGCCTCGCTCCGGCCGAAGGCAACCGCGCCACCGCCGTCGTCCCGACCGCCGCCGATCTGACGCCGGAACCCGATGTCCTGCCGACCTACGAGGCCATGGCGGCCTTCCTCGCCCGCCAGAATGCCCTGGCCGTCTTGTTGAGGGGCGGACCGGTGGCGGTGACGGTGCAGGCGCCCGATGGCACGGAGCGGCAGATCACCGTCGTGCCCCACGAGGCTCGGCCGCTGGCGTCGCTGCCGCCGGTGTACTGGTTCCAGCTGGCGGTGGGCATGGCCGGCCTGCTGCTCAGCTTCTGGGTGCTGGCGGTGCGGCGGCAGGATCGGGCCTCGCTGCTGTTCGCCCTGGTCGGCCTCAGCATGCTCACCTTCACCACCGCCGCCGCCCTCTACAGCAGCCGCGAGTTGGCCCTGCCGGCGCCGCTGTTCCGCCTGCTGGCCGAGGCCAACACGGCCGGGGCGCTGACCTTCGGCATCGCCATGATCGGCGTCTTCCTCAGCTATCCGCGCCGGCTGGTGCCGGCCTGGGTGCTGCTGCTGCCAGTGCTGGTGTTCGGCGGCTGGTATGTCGCCTCCGCCCTGCGTCTGCCGGCGGGTCCAGCAACCGGCCCTCATTTGGCGACCCTGGCGGAGATGATCTGCATCGTCGCCGCCATCGCCGCCCAGTGGTGGAGCACCCGCCGCGATCCCACCGGGCGGGCGGCCCTCAGTTGGCTCGGCCTGTCGGTCATCCTCGGCGCCGGGGCCTTCGTCACGCTGATCTCGGTCCCGCCCTTGCTCGGCCATGACGCCGCCATCGCCCAGGGTTACGCCTTCGGCTTCTTCCTGCTGATCCATACCGGCCTCGCCCTCGGCCTGCGCCGCTACCGCCTGTTCGAGATGGGCGAGTGGGCGTTCCGCGTCATGCTGGTGACGCTCGGCCTGCTGGCGCTGCTGGCGCTCGACGCGGTGCTGATCGTCGCGCTGCACCTGGACGAGGGGCTGGCCCTCGGGCTGGCGCTGCTGGCGGTGGGATTCCTGTATCTGCCGCTGCGCGACCGCCTGTGGCGACGGCTGGTCGGGCGGCGCACCTTGACCGACCACGCCCTGTTCGCGGCGGTGATGGAGGTCGCCTTCGTCGCCTCGCCGGAACGCCGTGCCGATGCCTGGCACGATCTGCTGCGGCGGCTGTTCGATCCGCTGGAGATGACGCCGCTGCCGTCGGCGGAGGCCGTCGCCGTGCCTGCCATCGCCGCCGAGGGTCTGGTCATGCGGTTGCCGGCCAGCGCCGACGCGCCACCGCTGGCGCTGCGCTACCCGTGGGGCGGACGCGGCCTGTTCGGGCCAAGCCACCTCGCCATGGCCGCCCGGCTGTGTGAATTGATGGCGCGGGCCGCCGCCGGCCGCGATGCCTTCGCCCGCGGCGCCCAGGCGGAGCGGCTGCGCATCGCCGCCGACCTGCACGACGACGTCGGCGCCCGCCTGCTGGCCGCCCTGCATCAGGGCGACCTGAGCGAGAGCCGCCGGGTGGTGCGGGCGGCCCTGGCCGACATCCGCGCCATCGTCGGCGGCCTCAGCGGGGCACGCCAACCGCTCGACGGGCTGCTGGCCGACCTTCGCCACGAGACGGCGGACCGGCTGGAGGCCGCCGGGCTTGCCCTGCACTGGCCGCTCTCCGAGATGCCGGACACCCTCCCTCCGGTCGACTATCCGCTGTCGCGGGCCCTGACCGCGGTGGTGCGCGAGGCGGTGAGCAACTGTATCCGCCACGCCGGGGCCAGCCGCCTGACGGTGACCACCGCCACCGATGCCGCCGGGCTGACAGTGACGCTATCCGACGACGGCCGTGGCCTGGGCTCGGCCGAACCCCGCGCCGCCACCGCCAGCGGCGGTCACGGCCTGCCGGGCATGGCGCGGCGGGCGGGCGATCTCGGCGGCCGCTTCACCATCGCGGCGGCACCGGAGGGCGGTACCTGTCTGACACTGTGGTTGCCGTGGTCCCCTCCGACACAGACGGCGGCGCTGACGGAGGCCGCCGCCGCATGACCGCCGCGTCGCCGCCACCGTTCACCGCCGTGCTGGTGGTCGAGGACGAGCCCCACACCCGCGAGGCCCTGATGGCGGTGGTCACCGATGCCTTCGGGCCACTGCCCATCGCGGCGGCCGACGGCCTTGCCGCCGGCCGCGCCGCGCTGGCGAGCCTGTTGCCAAGCCTTCCGGCCACCGCCGATCCCGGACGCCCGGCCCTGCTGGCGCTGGTGGATATCGGTCTGCCGGACGGCTGCGGGCTCGACCTGCTGCCGGACCTGATGCGGCTACCGGCCGGCGCCCTGCCGGTGGTGGCGACCATCTTCGACGATGACGATCACCTGTTCGGCGCCCTGGCGGCCGGTGCCCAAGGGTATCTGCTGAAGGATCATGACCGGGCGGCCATGCTGCGCACGCTCCGCCGCATCCACGACGGCGAGCCGCCCCTGTCACCGGCCATGGCCCGGCGGCTGGTGCGACATTTCCATCGCCCGCCGCCAGCACCCGATCCCCGGCCAAGCGACCTGACCCCCCGCGAGACGGAGGTGCTGCGCCTGCTCGGCCGTGGCCTGCGCACCCCGGAGGTGGCGGAGATGCTGGGCGTTTCGGCCCACACGGTGGCGTCGCACGTCAAGGCGATCTACGCCAAGCTGCACATCTCCTCCCGCGCCGAGGCGGCGCTGGAGGCGCGCAGCCGGGGGCTCGCCTGACGGCAGCACCGCCCCCGGCAGTCGGGATCAGTACCCCACGCCCACCAGATGGGCGGCCTGGGCGCCGTACTCGTAGACCGCCTCATGCGCCATGCGGAAGGAATGGCGGGTGGGATCGGTCACCGGCAGCGGCAGGTCGCCCTCGCTCACCTGACCGAGAACCAGCCGCGCGAGGCAACGGCCGAACACCGTACCGGGCGAAATGCCGCGGCCGTTGTAGCCGCAGAAGGTCACCACCCGTGGCGCCAGCCGGTGGAAGCGCGGCAGGTTGGTGTCGGTGAGGCCGATCCAGCCGAACCACTCATGCTCGAACGGCACCTCGGCGATCTCGGGGAACAGCCGCCGCAGGGCGCGGCGGGCCCAGGCGCGATGCACCGCCCGACCGCTGTTGCGCAGGGCGCCGACGCTGCCCAGCACCAGCCGGCCGGCGGCATCCATGCGGAAGGAGGTCAGCACCGAGCGAGTGTCCCACGCCCCTTCGCCGCCCGGCAGAATACGGGCCTGCTGCGCCTCGGAGAGCGGCGCGGTGGCAAAGTTGAAGTAAGGCAAATGGACGATCTCGCGGCGAATCTCCGGCCACGGCGCCGTGGTATAGGCGTTGGTGGCGACGATGATCCAGTCGGCGGTGACGCTGCCGTTGGCAGTGGTCACTCGCCAACGGCTGCCATCCTCGACATAGCCGGTGACGGCGCTGCCGGTGAAAATCTCCGCCCCCGCCGCCTGGGCGACACGGGCAAGGCCACGGGCGTAGGCCAGCGGCTGGATGGTGCCGGCCCGCTCGTCCAGCAGGGCACCGGCGTAGAGGTCGGTGCCGACCCGCGCCGCCGCCTCGGCCGCCGACAGCAATCGCACGGGGGCACCGCGCCGCTGCCACTGCTCGGCCCGCTTCTCCAACTCGGCAAGGCCGCTGCGGCCGACGGCGCAATGCAAGGTGCCATTGGGCCGGGCCTCGCACTCCAGGCCGTACTTGGCCACGGTGTCGAACACCAGACGTGGCCCGTTGCCGAGAACATCGAGCAGACGGTCGCCGTGGACGCTGCCGAGCACCGACGGCAGATCGTCGGGCATCACCCACATGCCGGCGTTGACCAGCCCGACGTTGCGACCGGAACCGCCGGTGCCGATCTGATCGGCCTCCAGCACCACCACGCGGGCGCCGCCCTCGGCCAGATGCAGGGCGGCGGAGAGGCCGGTGTAGCCGGCCCCGACGATCACCACGTCGACATCCCGCGCGCCCGACAGGGCGGCGGTCGGGGGCGGCGGCGGTGCCGTGCGCCCCCACAGACCATGCGACTCGATCATCTGCAAGCGACTGTCCATGATCTCCACCGCCCCTTTCGCGGTTAGCCGATGTCGAACTTGATGCCCTGCGCCAGCGGCAGGTCACGCGAGTAGTTGATGGTGTTGGTGGCGCGGCGCATGTAACCCTTCCACGCATCGGAGCCGGACTCGCGGCCGCCGCCGGTTTCCTTCTCACCGCCGAAGGCGCCGCCGATCTCGGCGCCCGAGGGGCCGATGTTGACGTTGGCGATGCCGCAGTCGGAGCCGGCGGCCGACAGGAACAGCTCCGTCTCCCGCAGGTCGGTGGAGAAGATGCACGACGACAGGCCCTGCGGCACGCCGTTGTGCAGGGCGATGGCCTCCTCAAGGGTGTCGTAGGTCATGACATAGAGGATGGGCGCGAAGGTCTCTTCCCGCACGATCTCGGTCTGAGCCGGCATCTCGACGATGGCGGGGCGGACGTAATACGCATCGGGATACTGGTCGGCCAGCAGGCGCTCGCCGCCGTGGACGGTGCCGCCGTCGGCGCGGGCCTTGTCGAGCGCGTGCTGCATGGCGTCGAAGGCGCCCTTGTCGACCATCGGACCGATCAGGGTGCCGGCTTCCAGCGGGTTGCCGACCGGCGCCCCCTGATAGGCTTTCACGAGGCGCGGCAGCAGGGCATCGCGGACGCTGCGGTGGACGATCAGCCGGCGCAGCGAGGTGCAGCGCTGGCCGCAGGTACCGACGGCGGAGAACACGATGGCCCGCACCGCCAGTTCCAGATCGGCCGACGGCGCCACGATCATGGCGGCGTTGCCGCCCAGTTCCAGGATGCTGCGGCCAAAGCGGGCCGCCACCTTGGCGGCGACGTCGCGGCCCATGCGGGTGGAGCCGGTGGCCGAGACAATGGCGACGTCGGGGCTCGCCACCAGCATCTCGCCGATGTCGCGACCGCCGATGGCCACCTGCGACAGACCGGCCGGCAGATCGCCGAAGCGGGCGGCGGCGCGCTCGAACAGCACCTGGCAGGCGAGCGCGGTCAGCGGCGTCTTCTCCGACGGCTTCCACACCACCGGGTCACCGCAGACCAGCGCCAGGGCAGCGTTCCACGACCACACGGCGACCGGGAAGTTGAAGGCGCTGATGACGCCGCACACGCCCATGGGGTGCCAGCTTTCCATCATGCGGTGGCCGGGACGCTCCGAGGCGATGGTCAGGCCGTAAAGCTGGCGCGACAGACCGACGGCGAAGTCGCAGATGTCGATCATCTCCTGCACTTCGCCCAGGCCTTCCTGGTAGATCTTGCCCGCTTCCAGGCTGACCAGACGGCCGAGGTCTTCCTTGGCGGCGCGCAGTTCCTCGCCCAGCAGGCGGATCAGCTCGCCGCGGCGCGGCGCCGGCACGGTGCGCCAGGCGGTGAAGGCTTCCTTGGCGGTGGCGATCATCGCCTGCATCTCGGCCGGGGTGGTGACCGGCACGGTGGCGAGGTGGCTGCCATCCACCGGCGAGCGCACGGCGATGCCGTCGCTACCGGAGAAAGTCAGGCCAAAGCGGTCGAGAATGGCGGCATGGGACACGGTATGGGGCCTCCCGTTCTTGATGGTGTCCAGCGATCTCAGCGGCCGGCCGCGACGGCGGCGGCACGGATTTCCGAAAGCGAGCGGGCCGGGGTCAACGCCTCGGGGTCGAGGCGGACGTGGATGATGGCGGCCTTGCCCGATGCCAGCGCCCGCTCCACGGCGGGGGCGAAAGCGTCGGTGGTCTCCACCGTCTCGCCGTGACCGCCGTAGGCACGGGCGAAGGCGGCGAAATCGGGGTTGTGCAGGGTGGTGGCGGACACGCGGCCGGGATACTCACGCTCCTGGTGCATGCGGATGGTGCCGTACATGCCGTTGTCGACCACCACCACCAGCACGGCGGCGCCATGCTGCACGGCGGTGCCGAACTCCAGCCCGGTCATCTGGAAGCAGCCGTCACCGGCGAAGCACACCACCGGCCGTTCCGGGTGGGCGAGCTTGGCCGCCACCGCCGCCGGCAGGCCGTAGCCCATGGAGCCGGAGGTGGGCGCCAACTGGCTGCCGAAGCCCCGGAAGCGCCAGAAGCGATGCACCCAGGTGGCATAGTTGCCGGCGCCGTTGGTGACGATGGCGGTGGGGCCGAGGCGCTCCTGCAACCACTCGACCATGGGCGCCATCTGCACCGGGCCGGGCACCTGCGGGCGGGCGCCGCTCCAGGCGAGATAATCGGCGTGGGCGGCGGCGGCGCTGCCGGCCCAGGCGGGGGCGGTCGGGGCCTCCAGCGCCAGGGCGGCGGCCAGGAAGGCGCCGGGAGTGGCGTTGACGGCGACCGCCGGGCGATAGACGCGGCCCAGCTCCTCCGCCCCCGGATGGACGTGGATCAGGTCCGCCTGCGGCGAGGGGATGGCGAGCAGGTCGTAGCTCTGCGACGGCACTTCCGACATGCGGCCGCCCACCAGCAGCACCACGTCGGCCGCCTTCAGCCGCGCCAGCAGCGCCGGATTGATGCCGAGGCCGACGTCGCCGGCATAGTTCGGGTGCAGATGATCGACCAGCATCTGGCGGCGGAAGGAGCACGCCACCGGCAGATCCCACGCCTCGGCGAAGCGGGCGAGATCGGCCACCGCCTCCGGCGTCCAGCGCGAGCCGCCGGCGATGATGACCGGCGCCTTGGCGACGCGCAGGCGGTCGGCGACGGCGGCCATGGTGGCCGGGGTGGCGGCCGGCTCGGCGATGACGGCGGCGGCGGCGACGGCGACCTCGGCCTCTTCCACCAGCATGTCCTCGGGCAGCGCCAGCACCACCGGGCCGGGACGGCCGGAACAGGCGACGTGGAAGGCGCGCGAGATCATCTCCGGCACCCGGTCGGGGCTGTCGATCTCCGCCACCCACTTGGCGATGGAGCCGAAGACCTGGGTGTAATCCACTTCCTGGAAGGCATCGCGGCCGCGCATGCCGCGCTCGATCTGGCCGATCAGCAGCACCATGGGCGTGCTGTCCTGCTGCGCCACATGGATACCGGCGGCGGCGTTGGTGGCGCCGGGGCCACGGGTGACCATGCAGACGCCGGGGCGGCCGGTGAGCTTGCCGTGGGCCTCGGCCGACATGGCGGCACCGCCCTCGTGGCGACACACCACCGTCTGGATGGCGGCGTCATGCAGGGCATCGAGCACCGCAAGGTAGCTCTCGCCGGGAATGCAGAACACGCGGTCGACGCCCTGGGCGGCGAGGGCGTCGACGATCAGGCGGCCACCGGTCTTCTTCATGGGAACGATCCTCGGGAACGGAGACATCACGACAGGGCGGCGCAGGCGGCGGCGATGCGGCGGCACGCCTCCTGCAAGTCGGCGGTGGCCGACGCGGTGGAGATGCGGAAATGCTCGGGCGCGCCGAAGGCCTCGCCGGGCACCACCGCCACATGGGCGGACTCAAGCAGATAGGTGGCGACGTCCATGGCGGAGGTCAACGTGGCCCCGGCCGGCGTGCGGCGACCGAACAGGCCGGCGCAGGACGGGAAGACGTAGAACGCCCCGCCCGGCGGCGGGCAGGCGAGCCCCGGCACCGCGTTCAGGGCGGCGCACACCAGGTCGCGGCGCTGGCGGTAGACGGCCACCATCTCGCCAACGCAGTCCTGCGGCCCGGTCAGCGCCGCCACCGAGGCGGCCTGGGCGATGGAGCAGGCGCCGGAGGTGGACTGCCCCTGGGCGGCGATCATGGCGCCGATCAGCGGCTTCGGCCCGGCGGCATAGCCGATGCGCCAGCCGGTCATGGCATAGGCCTTGGACACACCGTTGAGCGTCAGGGTGCGGTCGCGCAGCTCCGGCACCGCGGCGGCGGTGGTGACGAAGGGGCCGTCGGTGAAGCGGATGTGTTCATAGATGTCGTCGCTCAGCACCCACACCTGCGGATGATCGGCCAGCGGCGCCAGGGCGGCGCGCAGCTCGGCGGTGGTGTAGGTGGCGCCGGACGGATTGCCGGGGGCGTTCAGCAGCAGCCAGCGGGTGCGCGGCGTGATGGCCGCCCGCAGCGCCTCGGGGTCAAGGCGGAAGCCGTCCTCGGCGCGGGTGTCGACGATCACCGGCACGCCGCCGCACACCCGCACGATGTCGAGGTAGCTGGTCCAGTAGGGGGCGGGGATGATCACCTCGTCGCCCGGCTCCAGGGTGGCGAAGAAGGCGTTGAACAGGACCTGCTTGGCGCCGGTGGAAACGATGATCTGATCGGCGGCGTAGTCGAGCCCGTTCTCGCGCCGGAACTTCTCCGCCACGGCGGCGCGCAGGGCGGCTGTGCCGGCGGTGGGCGGATAGCGGGTGTCGCCGGCGGCCATGGCGGCGGCGGCGGCGTCCTTGATGCGCTGCGGCGTGTCGAAGTCGGGCTCGCCGGTGCCGAGGCCGATCACCGGCTCGCCGCGCTGGCGGGCCTCGCGGGCCTTCTCGGAAATCTGAACGATCAGCGACACCTCGATGCCGTCCAGGCGGGCGGCGCGGCGGAAGGCGGAGGAGGCAGCGGACATGCGGCGGTCACTCTTCAGGCTTGGGAAAGACGACGCGGACGGTCCCCATCCTGCAAAATCCGGCGGCCCCGGCGCAACCGACGTTCCTGTCTCAGGTCATGATAAAAACTCATGACTGCCGCGACCGGAGCGGAAGCCGGTGCATAGCCTCAGACCCTTGATTTTTTGCTGACCACGCCCCCCAATGGAGGACACCCGACGGCGGTCGCCAGAGTCCGCCTTGTTGACTTGCGGAGCCTTCTCCATGCTGATGCCGCGCCGCTTCCTGCCCTCGCTGTCGCTGCTGACGGCCTTCGACGCCGCCGCCCGCACCGGCAGCATCAGCCAGGCGGCGCGCGAGCTGAACCTGACCCAAAGCGCCGTCAGCCGCCAGATCAAGACTTTGGAGGAACAGCTGGAAGTGTCGCTGTTCCTGCGCGAGCGGCAAACCATCCGCCTGACGCTGGCCGGCCAGACCTATGCCCGCGAAGTGCGCGAGGCGCTGCACCGCATCAGCCTGGCGTCGCTCAACCTGCGCGCCAACCCACGCGGTGGCACGCTGAATCTGGCCATTCTGCCCACCTTCGGCACCCGTTGGCTGGCGCCGCGGCTGCCGCGCTTCCTGGCCGCCCACGGCGGCATCACCATCAATCTGGTGACCCGCATCACCCAGTTCGATTTCCGGCTGGAGCCGGTGGATGCCGCCATCCATTTCGGCGCCCCCGACTGGCCGGGAGCGGAAACGGTGCTGCTGCGGCGGGAATTCGTGGTGCCGGCATGCAGTCCGGCGCTGGCCGCCGAATACACGTTCTCGGAACCCGACGACCTGCGACGGGCACCGCTGCTCAACCTCACCACCCGCCCCGACGCCTGGG
>JAEWWF010000364.1 GCA_023396465.1 Pseudomonadota bacterium | reverse complement strand
GCCTGGACGTCCGCCTGAAGGTCACGCAGGGCGGCGCCGGCCTCCGGCGGCAGGTCGGCCTGCCGGGCGACCTCCAGCGCCGCCGTCAGGTCGTCTTCGTCGGCCAGGGCCGCCTCCGCCACGGTGCCGGCGTGATCGCCGCTGAGCAGCGCCTTCAGCTTCAAGGTCAGGTGGGAGACGGTCTGTCGGTCGGGGTCGGGGGCCGATGGAAGGTCGCCGAGCGCCCGCAGGGCTTCCTCCAGTCGGCTCACCAGCCGCCCGCGCCGGTCGGCGATGGCCGCCAGCGTGGTGGACAGCCGGTCGGGCGGATTCTGGGTGGCGGCGGCGTCTCGCATGTCCTGCATGGACCGCTTCACCGCCACGATCACGTCGTCGAGCAGCACCGCCCGTTCATCCCGCAGGAACATCCTGGTCACTCCTTCGCCATCGCCATCGGCCGGGATCAGTACCGGCAGGGCGGCCGGCAGAACCTCGAACACCGCCGGCGTGCAGGTCGTCACCTCGCCGTCGGTGGCCACGTCCATGGGCGCGTCGGTGGTGACCGTGAAGCGCCGGCCCTGGAGGGTAAGCGATCCTTCCAACTGGTCGTGCCGGCCGGCCCGCAGCGATGGCAGCGACAGCACCAGCCGCCACAGGCTCTGTGGCTCCAGGCTGTAGAGATCGAGGCGGCCGTCGTCGATGGCGCTGTCTTCGGCCACCCGCATGCCGCCGCCGTAGCAGCGGCCGTTGCCGACGGCAATCTGGATCGAGCGCACGCGGGTGACATCACCATCGTCGCCGCGGATTTCGGCCTCGAAGGCTTCGCTGTCGCCGATCAGTTCCCGCACCCGCAAGGGATAGCTGAGCACTCCCCAGCGGGCCTTGAGGTCGCGGTCCAGGCGGTGCGACAATCGCGCCGCCACGCCCACCGAGGCAGCGTTAAAGAACAGCTTGCCGTTGACGCGGCCAAGATCAATGCGGTGCAGGCGGCCTTGCGCGATGGCGCGGCAGGCGGCCTCGGGATCGGCGGGAATGCCGAGGGTACGGGCGAGGTCGTTGGCGGTGCCGAGCGGCAAAACCCCGAGCGGCAGGCCCCGGGCGTGCAGGCAATCGACGGCGGCATTCATGGTGCCATCGCCCCCCGCCATGATCACCATGTCGACATCGTGTCCGTGCCCGGCGACGATGTCCGCCACATGATCGCGGGAGCGGCTGGCGAACACCGCCGTCTCGATGTCGCCGGCGTCGCGCAGGATATCGAGCAGCGGCCGCAGGTCACCCTGCCCGCGGGAGCTGTTCTCGTTGACGATGAGGAGAGCGCGGCGCGACATGGGGTCACTCCACGGTCGGGGGCTTTCCCTTCGACCGGGCGCCGTCCTCGTAAGCGGCGATCTCGCGGCGAAGCGATTCCATGCGCTCCCGTGCTTCCTCATCGGGTTGGGGGAGGTCTTCCAGCCGTTTCAGTTCGCCACGGGCGGCATGGTACTGGGTGGTGTCCATTGACGGTGTCCTCACGGGGCTGTGTGCCGAGGAGAAACGGACCGCCGGCCGGACCCGTTGCCGCCGGAAGAGGAAGAGGACTCGGAGCCAAAAAATGCGGCGGTCCGCAGACCGCCGCCAAGGTCGAGGGAATTGGCCTGTCGGAGAGTGTGACGTGATGGGATGCCGTACACGTCGAAACAGCGCCAATGCCTTTAGAACAGCCGGGCCGGAATGGTGTTCCGTCGGAAAATTCATCCCTTCAAAAAAAGTCCCATGGTCGCGAAGGCGAGCCCGGCCGCGGTGGCCGGTCAGGCCGCCGGCACCTGAAGGCTGCGCCGCACCATGGACTTCAGGGCGTGCGGACTGAACGGCTTTTGCAGCACGCGGTCGGCGGGAACCGACGGGTCGGCCAGCGCCATTTCGGGAAAAGCGGTGACGAACACCACCGGCGCGTTGGACCGGCCGCGCAGATTGCGCGCCACTTCGATGCCGCAGGGGCCGTCGGACAGCACCACGTCGGCGATGATCAGATCAGGTTCGCCGCCCCCGAAGGCCTCCAGGGCCTCGCGGCGATTGGTGGCGTAGACGCAGTCGTCATAGCCCATTTCGTAAAGGCTTTCGGCGATGTCCATGCCGATGATCTGGTCGTCCTCGATGATCATGGCGCGCAGGCGGCGCTGCGGCTGGACCATGCGACCGCGCGCGCCCAGCAGCGCCGCCGCCGCCCGGCTGCGCTGGATGCACAGAATGCTGGCGGCATCGGCGATGCTGAAGCCCTCCAGCGACACCAGCAGCAGCACGCGCCGCTCCAGCGGCGGCAGCGCGAACAGGCGGTCGCGCGTTTCCGCCAGATCGGCGTCGGCTTCGCAGGCGGCGTCCGGACCGGCGATCGGGTCGGTGGGAGCCAGAACGGCGGAATGGAAGCAGCGGAACAGGGCCACCTCGTCGGCGGCGAAGTGGGCGCCGTTTTCATCGCGCGGCAACGCCGCCAAGCAGGCCGTCACCGCTTCGTCGGCAGCATGCCGGTTGCCGGTCAAAAGGTAGGCATGGCGACGTAGGCGTGGGAGCCTTTCTCGCAAATCAACCACAGTGATCATACTCTCAACTCCCCGAGTGACACGTCCCCCAACGCTGACACACCATCCCAACTATATCGTCCGCTATATGACCCCGCTTAACCGGACGTATAGTACCTCCGCAGGTTGGCGCGCCCTACACCCCTTGCCCTGATAGTGTCACCTTCTAACGAACCCTGTCAACGCCGCAAAAATCCTTGGGTTACCGGGGTTCAAGGGTACTCCTTTGGAGGCAGGACGGAGGCCGCGAGGCTACCTGTCCAAAAGTCATATGCCCCAAGAGCTTGTCCCGGCTCCCGCCCTAAAATCACTTTAATATTATTCTAAAAAGCGGCCCTCGGGAAACATGTGGACGGACATCGGTCGACAGGCGACACTGCATCGCACAATGGAGGCGCAACGACTCGCGCCCGCCTGCGGGGGCAGGCGGGCGCGATGGCAATGCGACTCGGAGGGAAGGGGCCGGCTACCCGGCTACTTGGGCAGGCCCAGGGCGGCCAGCAGATGCTCCGGCACCGGTTCGTCGAGAATGTCGGAGCCGAGATGGCGCAAGGCCTCCTCCTGCGCCCGCAGCACATCGACGCGCTGGCGTACCGCCGGATCCTGCTCGATCAGCGTTTCCAGGCGCGACCGATCAGAGGCAGACAGGCGCCCCGCCAGATAGTCGTCGATGGTGGCGTCAAGGGCCACGGTGCCGTAAATCATCTGCGCTGTCATTTGGTATCCAGCCGTTATTCATCCTCCCCCCTTGGATCTCGCGGGGTTAAGGAAATCCCTGATGTCCTGCCGTGCGCGCGACAACCGCGATTTCACGGTGCCCACCGGCACGCCGAGCACGGCGGCGGCGTCCTCGTATTCCATTCCTTCCACCGCCACCAGCAGCACGACTTCTTTCTGGATGTCCGGCAGACTGTTGAAGGCACGTTGCACGTCCCGCATGGCCAGCGCTTCTTCCTGTCCGCCGGAGACGGCCGATACCGGCTCCTCGGTCTGCTCCACCATGCGGCGGGCGCGCTTGGTTTCGTTGTACAGCGTGTTTCGCAAAATCGTAAACAGCCACGCCCGCATGTTTGTTCCCGGCTGGAAACTCGCCAATGCGCCTATAGCCCGAACAAGACATTCCTGCACCAGGTCGTCGGCCCGCGCCTGATCGCGTACAAGCATCCGGGCATACCGTCGGAGCCTGGGCAGCTCCTCCAGCATCAGTCGTCTGCGCTCTTCCATTCCTGCCGTCCTGATCGGGCCCCATACAGTCGACAGCCGCCGCCCGAGCCAGCCCGCCGTCGATCACCCCGTCCGATCCCGATGGAGGGGCCGGCGGTGCGTCGTGTCGTCTCGCTCCCGTGCCCTTAGTCTGGCCTCCCCCCTGCCCGAAGGCCAAGCGAAACAGCCGAGGCGGGACGATAATTCAACCGGCATTGGACTCAGGGGGTTCCAAACGGGGGGCCGGCGCGCGTAAGAGGTAACTCTGACGACGCTGAGGGATGATGCCATGACCCTACATGAAACTCCCGACCTGCGGGCGGCGCTTGCGCTGGTTGACGAGCATGATACCTGGCAGGCCCTGCGGGCGGCGCTGGAGGAGCGCCACTTGGCGGCGCGCATCGGTGCTGG
The DNA here is from genome assembly GCA_023396465.1 of Pseudomonadota bacterium. GTDB lineage: Bacteria > Pseudomonadota > Alphaproteobacteria > Rhodospirillales > Rhodospirillaceae > Caenispirillum. The sequence continues at coordinate 4,755 of JAEWWF010000364.1, read as the reverse complement.
CGGGCTGGAGCAGGTGTCGGCCGCCTGGCAGGCGCGGGCCGCCTGGCGTCTCACCGATGGGCAACTGGCGCAGGAGGTGGCGCATTGGGCTGGCGGCGGCTCCTACGCCGATCATCTGCACGGCTTCAACGCCGTTGCTCCGACGGTTCTGGTGGCGGAGGCGGAGCGGCGCGGCTGGTTCGTTCGCCGGCTGGGACCGAAGGCACTGATCAACCCGCCCGATGGGAAACCGCTGGCAGTGCCGCTCACCACTCTGTGACCGTCGTCACGCGGCTGTGACTCGCGGGGTGCCACCGGCCGTATCTATATCGGCCTAGAGACAGCAGGAGTCGCGCCATGCTCATCCGCCGCCGCCGCCCGTGGGATCCGCCCGCCGACAGCGTCACCCCGAAGGACGTCTATCTCAGCCGCCGCCACTTCATGGCCGCCGCCGGAGCGGTCGCGGTGGGGGCGGCGCTGCCGGTCGAAGCCGCCGCCGCGGCGGTGGTCCCTCCTGGTCAACGCCCCGCCCTGGCGCCGGTGCGGGAAACGGCCTGGAGTGCGCTTGATCCAGCCGACAAGCTCACGCCCTATGATGATGTCACCGGCTACAACAACTTCTATGAGCTGGGCACCGACAAGGGCGATCCCAAGCGCAACGGGGCGCGGCTGGAGACCAAGCCGTGGACGGTGACGGTGGATGGCGCCTGCGCCAAGCCGGGCCAGATCGCCTATGAGGACTTCATCCGGCCCCACCCGCTGGAGGAGCGCATCTACCGCCTGCGCTGCGTCGAGGCATGGTCCATGGTCATCCCCTGGATCGGCTTCCCGTTGGGCGCCGCGCTTCAACGGTTCGAGCCCACCTCGGCGGCGAAGTACGTCCGCTTCGAGACCATCCACGCGCCCGACATGCTGCCGGCCCAGCGCAGCACCGCGGTTCTGGATTGGCCCTATGTCGAGGGGCTGCGCCTGGATGAGGCCATGCATCCGCTCACCCTGCTGGCGGTCGGCCTGTACGGCGAGGAGTTGCCGCCCCAGAACGGCGCTCCGCTGCGGCTGGTGGTGCCGTGGAAGTACGGCTTCAAGTCGATCAAGTCCATCGTCCGCATCTCCTTCGTCGAGGAGATGCCCCAGACCACCTGGATGGCCTATGGCGGTGGCCGTGAGTACGGCTTTTACGCCAACGTCAATCCCGGGGTCGATCATCCGCGCTGGAGCCAGGCGACGGAGCGGCGGTTGGAGGGGGGATCGGTGTTCACCGCCATCACCCGGCGCCGCGATACGTTGCTGTTCAACGGCTATGACGACGTGGCGCCGCTCTACGCCGGCATGGATCTGGCCAAGTGGTTCTGATCCGCGCCTGGGCGGAGGCGGCCGGCCGATCGCGCGCGCTGAAGCCGCTGGTCTTCGCCGCCGCCCTCATTCCGTTGATCGAGATGGCCTTGCGGCTGGCGGGTCTTGGCCTGTGGGGCGACCTCGGTGCCAATCCGGTGGAAGCCATGGTGCGCTTCAGCGGCGACTGGGCCCTGCGGATGCTGCTGGTGGCGCTGGCGGTGACGCCGCTGCGGTTGCTGACCGGCCTCGGGTGGCTGGCGCGGCTGCGACGCATGCTCGGGCTGTTCGCCTTCTTCTACGCCGTCCTGCACCTGCTGCTCTATGCCGGTCTCGATCAGGGATTCGATGTCGCCCGTATCTGGGCCGACGTGGTCAAGCGCACCTACATCACCGTCGGCATGGCCGCCTTCGTCGTTCTGATCGCCCTGGCGGCCACCTCGCCCAAGGCCATGGTGCGGCGCCTTGGCGGGGTCCGTTGGCAGGCGCTGCACCGGCTGGTCTACCCCGCCGCCGTCCTGGCGGTGGCGCACCATGCGCTGATGGTGAAAGCGGACTACGGGCCGCCGATTTTGCATGGCGTCGTGCTCGCCGGTCTTCTGGCGTCGCGGCCGGTGCTGAAGGCTTGGCGCCGTCGCCGGGCCGGGGGCTCGCCCACAGGTCCGGTGCAAGGGCGGCGGCGCCTATCGCATAGGTCATAACCCTGCCATTAGGCAGTTGTGCGGCGGTGGCGGAAGCCTCATCATGCCTTCGGCCAACCGCGCGTGCTGGGAGCGGGCGGCCACCTGTTCGTCCGCGGCCTGGGGGTAAAGAGCCCGGAATGGGATCATCGTCGCTCATCGGGGAATGGAGCCGCCAGTTCGCGGAACTGGTGGATGACCTCGTCTGTGTCTGCCGCGAGGGCCGGATCGTGTGGATCAACACCGCCGGTCACCGACTGCTTGCGGGGCCAGCGGCCGGACGTGCGGTGCTGATCGGGCGACCGTTCCGTGATCTGGTGCATGGCGATTACCGCGACATCGTCGACATGGGGCTCGGGGTGCTGGCCGATGATGGCGGCGCCATGCCGCTGCTGCTGTCCACCCTGGACGGGGTGGTGGTGGAGGTGGAGCTGAAGGCCAGCCGGGTGGCACCGAGCCCGCCGTCAACCTTGTCGGGCGACGAAGAGGGGGAAGCGGTTCTCATCCATGCCCGCGACGTCACCGAGCGGGCCCGCTCCGTCGCCAATCTGCTGGAAAGCGAGCACCGCTACCGCAATCTGGTGGAGATGTCGCTCAACCTCATCGTGGTGGTGCAGGACGAGCGGCTGCTCGTGGTCAATGCCGCCGCCCGCACCCTGCTGGGCGGCAGCCGTGCCGACGACCTCCTGAGCCAGCGTTTCGCCGATCTGGTGCATGCCGACTACCGCGACATCATCGACCTTGGGCTCGACGTGCTGGCCGGGGAGTCGGGGGTCTTGCCGCTGAAGATGGTGGGGCTGGACGGTGCCGTTCACGATGTGGAGGTGCGTGTCATCCCTTTCGGTGCCCGCGGGTACATGATCGAAGGGCGCGACATTTCAGACCGCATGCGGTCCGCCGAGGCCCTGCGCGAGCGCGAAGCACGCCTCCAGGGGGTGCTCGACACGGTGGCGGAAGGCATCGTCACCGCCGACGAGCGCGGCCTCATCCAGTCGGTGAACCCGGCCGCAGAGCGCCTGTTCGGCTGGAAGCGCAATGAATTGGTGGGCCGCAACCTGTCGGTGCTGATGCCGACCCGCTACGCCGCCTATCACGACGGCCATCTGGCGGCCTACCACGGCGGTGGACAGTCCAAGGCTTTCGCCCGCTCGCGCGAGCTGGAGGGCATGCGCAAGGACGGCACGGTGTTCCCCATCGAGCTGTCGCTGGCGGAAATGCGCATCGGCCGCTCACGCCTTTATACCGGCGTCATCCGCGACATCACAGAACGCAAGCGGGCGGAGGCGGCCCAGAGGCGCTACAGCGAGCAGCTGGAATCCCACGTCCGCGAGCGCACCGAGGAACTGCGGGCGCTGTCGCGGCAGAGCGAGTCCATCCTGGAAAGTGCCGGCGATGGCATCGTGGCGCTCGACAACACCGGCATGATCACCGTCGCCAACCCGGCGGCGGCGGAGATGCTGGGGTGGGACCGGGCGGCGCTGGTCGGCAAGGATGCCGCCAACGTCTTCCGCCATGGCGACACCCGCCGCATCGGCCGGGCGGTGCCGGTGCGGGCCGCCCTGCGCCGCGGCATGTTCCACGACCGTACCGAACTGACCCTGCTGCGCCGTGACGGCTCCAGCTTCGAGGCCGAATACGCCTCCGCCCCCATCGAGGACAACGGCGTCCGCTCGGGTGCCGTGGTGCTGTTCCGTGACATCAGCGAGCGCAAGAAGGCCGAGGATCGGCTGCGCGTCGCCGCCACGGTGTTCGAGACCACCGCCGAGGGCATCGCCGTCTGTTCCGCCGACGGCACCGTCACCACCGCCAACCCGGCCTTCGCCACCATCACCGGCCATGCGGTCGGCGACCTCATCGGCTGCTCCGTCGGAGCTGTGTTCGGCTGCGGCGAGTTCGACATGGCGACCATGCTGGATGGCCTGCATGCGGCCGGTCACTGGGTCGGCGAACAGTGGTCGTGCCGACCCGGCGGCGAGGAATACGCCTCGCGCATCGCCGCCTCCGCCGTGCCGGAGGAAAACGGCGACGGCATGCATCAGTTCGTGGTGGTGGTCAACGACATCACCCAGCGCAAGCGCGACGAGGAGCGCATCCGCTATCAGGCCAACTACGACGCGCTCACCGGCCTGCCCAATCGGGCGCTGTTCATCGACCGCCTGAACCACTCGGTGGTGTCGGCGCGGCGCACCGGTGTCACCGTCGGCCTCATGTTCATTGATCTGGACGGCTTCAAGGCGGTCAACGACACCCTTGGCCACGAGGCTGGCGACGAGCTTCTGAAGGGGGCCGCCCAGCGGCTGCGCGGATGTGTGCGTGAAAGCGACACGGTGGCGCGTCTGGGCGGCGACGAGTTCACGGTGATCATGGACAACGTGGAAGGCCGCGCCGGCGCCGCCATCGTCGCCCAGCGCATCATCCGCACCCTGGAAATGCCCTTCGACCTCGGCGGCCGCGAGGGCCGGGTCTCGGCCTCCATCGGCATCGCCCTGTTCCCCGTCGATGCCGCCGACTGCGAGGAACTGCTGCGCAACGCCGACACCGCCATGTACGCCGCCAAGGCCCAGGGCAAAAAGAACCACCAGTTCTACGAGCCCGGCGCGGCGGTCGAGGCCGAAACGGCGCCGGCTCCGGCGCCGGTGTGACGGGTTAACCACCAAGACACCAAGACACCAAGAAGGATGCGAGGGAGGGGAGGCGCTCCCTCCAATTCCTTTTCTCGTCTCTCCTGTGCGCTGGTGGTGGCCGGCTTGAAGACGAAAAACTA